>CAJAAV010000231.1 GCA_903937835.1 uncultured Chlorobiaceae bacterium
AATACTATAGTACAGCATCAGGATTGTACCAGTTGCACGTCGATGTAGCACGCGGCATCGATCAGGAGAGCGATGTAAATTACAGCAACGACAGCATCGGCGGGGCCAATGTACTGGGCCTTGCTTCACAGGGGACGCACACAGCAACAACTATCGCAGGAACAATCATGTCCCCTGGTGACGGGCAGGTGGACGAAGATACCTATAATCTTGGTCACATTGGTGCAGGTCAGACGGTACTGCTCGGGGTTCGCATGCCCGACCAGAGCGTACTCAGGCCCATTGTGGAGATTTATACCGTTGATGGAAGTCTTGTTTCTATTTCGCCAAATCCCTCTTCGGGGTGTAGCGCGATTCGATGTTACAACAGCAGGAACATACTTTGCTCGCGTCCTTGCATTCAGTGGCGAAGGTACCAATGGGCAGTACCTGCTTGATGCCGCCGTCTGGCCGACCGCAGAGCTGCAGTTCGCCGACCTGGCGATCACCAATGTATTGCCACCGGCTGCGGCACAGAGTGGTGGCACGTTCCGGTTCGAGTGGACAGTCGGTAATTTTGGCACAGCAGCTCCGACGGTTTCGCAATGGGATGACAAAATTGTTCTGTCGGTGAACGACCGTTTTGGTGACGCAGACGACATTCAATTGGGAACTTTTACCCACAGCGGGGAACTCCTCCCAGGCCAGACGTACACTGCCCAGACTGACATTCGCCTGCCTGAACTTCTTTCGGATACGTATCATGTTCTGGTAAAGACCGACTTGCGCAACGTGGTTTTCGAGAACATGTTCGATACCAACAATATCAACGAAAGTGCGACACTGCTTGTGGTCAGCCAGACCCCGTATGCCGATCTTCATCCTGCCACTATCACCGTAACTGATCTTGCAATTGCCGGTGAACCATTAACGGTTAACTGGACTGCGGATAACATTGGGCTTGGCAGCACAGGAAACGGAACTCCTGGCGGTTCCGTCGCTTCATGGACTGACAGGCTGGCGTTGTCGAAGAACACGGTATTTGGTGACGCAGACGATATTCTCCTGGGTGATGTCGAGCATCAGGGTGCACTCGAACCGGGTGCAGCGTATTCCGGTATTTTCACCACTGCACTTCCAACGGCTCTTTCAGGAGAGTATTACCTCTTTGTGGCAAGCGACCATACCAATACTGTTTATGAAGGCACAAATACTGCATCCAACCTGTTGCGGTCTGCAGGTACCATTTCAATCGCTTTGGCTCCCTATGCCGATCTTGAAGTAACCACAGTCGTTGCATCTGAATCTGTGGCGATTGGCCAGCCGTTCAGTGTGCAATGGAGAGTGACCAACGCCAGCAACGCATGGGGGGCAACACAGGTCACCGACTGGTATGACCGTGTGGTGGTCAGCAGTGACGATGTTATCGGAAATAGCGATGATATTGTCCTTGGTTCATTCGCTCATCATGGTTCTCTGGAAAAGGGCAGTTCGTATCTCGACAGTGCAATGGTAACAATTCCGCAGGCAGTTTCCGGGCATCTCAAACTGTTTGTGACAACCGATTCCACCAACTCTGTTTACGAGTTCAATTATGAGTTGAACAACACCTCGACATTGATTCCTTTGTCTTATGAGGTAATCAATGGTCAGGAAGATTCTGCCATCACCCTGACTGACGAGTTTTTCATTTCCGGATTCAACGGTACTGAAGGTCAGAGTCTCGTTGCCATAAAGATCACCACTCTTCCGGTCAACGGTACGCTGAAACTGGCCGGGGAGCTGGTGAGCACTGATCAGGTAATCAGTTTGGCTGATGTGCAGGCAAACAGGCTGACCTATCAGGGTCTCCCTGATTATTTTGGGGTTGATCATTTTGCCTGGAGCGGCAATGATGGCGTTGCATTTACGCCGAATTCCATGTATGCCAACATCAATCTCAGCAACGTCAATGACGCTCCGGCGCTGGAAGCAGGGGTTAATGACTCTGCTGCTGTACGTACTTATTTCAGCCACGCTATTATGCTGGGCGATCCTGACCCGGATGTATACCGGATTACGGTAAACTGGGGAGATGGAACCGCAAACACTATTTTTGATACTTCCCAGCATACCTTTAATATCAGTCACTTCTTTGCTGATAATGGGAGCTATACGGTGAATGTTACAGCGGACGACCAGCAGGGTCAAGCCAACAGCATTGAGTCAGACAGCTTCGAGGTAACCACGGTTAACTATCCACCCAGCGATATCTCTCTTTCCAACGCAAGGATTGCGGAGAACAGCTTGCCGGGCACGGTAATCGGGACACTCGACTCAGTTGATAACGGCTGGGATACCCATACGTACCAACTGCTCGACGACGCAGGAGGCCGGTTTGTGCTGGTCGGTGATCAGATTAAGGTCGCCGATGGTGCGGTTCTGGATTACGAAACCGCTGCGTCCCATACCATCCAGGTCAGATCCACAGATCAGGGTGGCTTGAGCTTCGAGAAGAGCATATCGGTCAACCTCACTGATGTTGCTCCCGATCTGCTCATCACCCAGGTTCAAACGCATCAGGGTGTCGTTGATGTTGATGCCGGAAGCTCGATTGAAGTTTCCTGGACGATTGCCACGCAAGGCACGGAACAATCCAGTGCATCGTGGTATGATCAAATTTATCTTGACAATCCTGATACACCATGGCTGGACAGGTGGGTGGGTGACTTCCAGACCACTGCACAACTGCCGTTGTCGGATGGCCTGGAGCGGATCCAGACGATTCAGATTCCTCTGGATATGCAGGGCAATTTCCGTGTGGTTGTGCTCTCTGATGTCTATAATAATGTGGTGGAAGGCAGTTCGGGAGAAGCCAACAATACCGCTTATGGTTCGGTTCTCTTTAACGTCCTGAACACGAACCTGCAGGTTGAAAGCGTCACAGCTCCATCCTCGGGCTTTGCTGGCCGGGAGATTGAGGTGCAATGGGTTGTCAACAACACAGGCAACGCATCCACAACGGCTCGCACCTGGTATGATCAGATCTACCTGTCGGCGGATACAATAATTGATGGCGCCGATGTACTGCTGGGCACCGTGCCAAACGCAAGTTATCTCGATATTGCAGAGGGTTATACCAGCAAGGCTAAAGTCACTCTTCCGACTGGCCTTGAGGGTAGTTATCACATCCTCGTCAGGACGGATGCTTATCAGCAGATATCCGAAGGCGCAGGTGAGGGCGATAATGTTACCTCCAGCGCAGTGCTGGATATCCAGCCAATCCCGCTGAGCGAACTCTCCGACCTGGCCGTGGTTTCGGTTGCGGCTCCTTCTCAAGCTTTGTCTGGCCAGAATATGTCGATCACCTATACTATTGACAATGCTGGTCAAGCGGCTATTACGGGGAATTCCACAGTCTGGGTGGAGCGCATCTCTATGTCATCTGACGATATTTTTGATAGCGGAGACCGGCTGTTGAGCACGGTGTGGCGCGATTTGCCTGCCGATAAATTGCCACTGCCCGAAGGCCAAAGTCATTTTGTTACGACGCAGAAAGTGATGTTGCCAGTGGGCGTAGAGGGGGAGTTCTACTTCTTTGTGACGGTAGTTCCGGTTTCGCCTGTTTCAAACGTCTTTCAGTCAAATGACATCGCTTATGACACCACTTCCACCCTGGTGCGTTTGACGCCGCCTCCGGATCTGGAGGCTTCAGCCATTTTAGCTCCCTCCACGGCAATTGCTGGTCACGATCTGACCTTTACGTATCAGGTTAACAATACAGGTTCGACCACGACTCCGAATTGGGGCTGGTATGACTCACTCTATCTCTCCAGCGACACCTCTCTTGATGCGGGCGATACAAAGCTTGCAGAGGTCTGGCATTCAGGCGCACTGGAATCGGGCAGCAACTACAGCAATACCGTAACTGTTCGTTTGGCCGATGGATTGGAGGGATCCTGGTACCTGCTTTCTTCCATTGATAGTCGCAACGACGTTTTTGAACTCGACAACGCCAACAATGTTTTTGCCAGTGATGCAGCGATTACCATCAACTCGCAGCCTGCCGATCTTGTCGTGACGGAGGTGTCCGCACCGACGGCAGCCCAGGCCGGAAACAGTCTGCGTATCTCCTGGACGGTCATGAATCAGGGTGTTGGGTACAGTAGTGCTGAACAATGGACGGACAGCGTCATTCTTTCCCATGATGCCGTGCTTGGCAATGGAGATGACGTCTGGATTGGCAATTTTACCCATACTGGCTTGCTGCAAGCTGGCCAAACTTACTCGAATAGTGCACTGGTTTCGTTGCCGGGGTATTTGTCGGGGCAATATCAGCTCTTTGTGGTGACGGATGCCTATAACCAGGTTTACGAAGCTGGCCAAGAACATAATAATGCCCGGTTACTGGGTGTTGGTGTTGACGGGCGACCCGGCTCGGGCATACAGACACAGGCGCAGCCGACGGCCGATTTGCAGGTTGCCTCGGTTACTGCGCCTCTGAGCGCTGCTTCCGGCGACTTGCTTACGGTTAGCTATGCCGTCGTTAATGCCGGACTTGGCCGTACCAGTTCCGAATGGTGGGCTGACAGTGTGGTCTTGAGCAAAGACGATATTTTTGGTAATGCCGATGATGTCAATATCGGAAGCCTCTATCACAGTAACAGCCTCGCTCCTGGTGAAAGTTATCAGGGATCGGGTTCGTTCCGGTTGCCGATTGACTTGGAGGGCGACTACCATGTCTGGGTGTGCGCCGATGCATGGGGCTGGGTTACGGAGTTAAATAGCGATAGCAACAACCAGAGTGTTGCTGCGGGCACAACCTCTATCAGCCTCACTCCGACTCCGGATTTGGTCATGAGTGCGTTGCAGGCTGTTGATCAAGGGGTCAGCGGGCAGTCTCTCCAGGTGGACTGGACGGTACATAACAACGGAGCAGAGACAAGTGGCGGCTGGCGGCAGGTATTTTATCTCTCCCGCGATGGAGTTCTTGACCGAACATCCGATATCTACCTTGGGTACGCTGACAGCCCGGCGACATTAGCGGCCGATGCTGATGCCACCTTCAGCAACTTTTTCAGGATACCTTATGGGATAAGCGGCAAATATTATCTCTTTGGTGTTGTTGACAGCAACAATGCTATCTATGAGCGTGGCGGTGAGGGCAACAATAGTGCGCTGGATACTACAGCGGTACAGATAACTCCTTCGATGCCGGTGGATCTGGTGGCGGGTGTTATCACGGTGCCGGTGAACGGTATTTCCGGTGCTCAGGCCAGCATCAGCTATACTGTTACCAACCAGAGTGAAGAGGATCTCAACGGTCAGTGGCGCGACAGTATCTACCTCTCCACCGATTCAGTCTGGGATGTGTCAGATCCTCTGTTCAGTCGGGTTGAGGTCACTGGTCCACTCACCGGTCACTCCAGCTATACCCAAACGGCAACCAGCGCCCTGCCCGGAGTCATCGGTGGCGATTACTACGTGATTGTGCGCAGCGACATTTTCAACCAGATTCAGGAGACCAACGAGACGAACAACCTGAATGTTTCGCTTGATACGACACGGATGGATGTCGAAGTTCTGATGCTTGGAACTTCAAATGAAGCATCCTTTGCCATTGGCAGCGCGGTCTATTACCGTGTGGATGTTGGGGCAGGAGAGACGTTGCGGTTCAATTTTGACCGGGCAGCCACTCAGGGACGCACTGAGCTCTTTGTCAGTTATGATGCAATGCCGAGTCGCTCGGACTTCGATTATCGGTACAATCAAGCCGATTCGCCCGATCAAAGCCTTGTGATTGCCAACACCAGGGGCGGGACTTATTACGTCATGGCATACAACGCTTCAGGTGCAACCGATACGTACGCGATCACCGCCGATACCCTCCAATTTTCCATCACAGAGATTGGAACCACGGCGGGCAGCAACAAAGGCCAGGTGACGGTTCGTATAGAGGGTGCGGAATTGACTACCCACACGTTAGCCATTCTGGTTGCTTCGGACGGCGCTGAACACGAAGCAAGCCAGATCTACTGGAAAGACAACACCGAACTCTGGGCGACCTTTGACCTGCGTGGTCTCTCTGCCGACACTTACGATGTGAAGCTGCAGGATGGCGCTCGAACGTCGATCCTGACCGACGGATTTACCGTGAACAACGGTGAACTGGGCCATGTTGAGTATGGCATGGAGACACCTTCAGCACTCCGTGCCGGGCAGACAGGGGCTGTGCGGGTCTACTACCAGAACACTGGTGAAACGGACGTTGCGGCCCCACTGTTGGGTATTTCTGGTAATGCTTTGCTGAAGCTGCCAGAGGATGCCGGGTTTGGCGGCACAGGCATGCAATTGCTTGGCATCAACAGCGAAGGCCCGGCTGGTATTCTGTCGCCAGGTGCCCAAGGCAGCTTCCAGTTGTTCTTCAAGCCCGCCTTTTCCGGTACGGGTACAGTCAGTCTTGTGGTTTCAGGCTTGAAATCCGATCAGGTGATTGACTGGAATACGATTCTGGATGCCAGCAAGCCCGAGAACGTCAGCCTTGCATCCTGGGAGATAGTCAAGGCGAATCTTATTGCAGAGCTTGGCGCGACCACCACAGACTACCAGAATAACCTTGCGAGGAATGCTACAGCTTTGGACCAGCTCGAAGGCCGAACTGACAATATTGCAAAACTCTTCAGCCTTGATTATCAAAAAGCTACCGATACCGGCGCTCTTTTGCGTCCGCTGGCACCCGGAGTGCTGGGCTACAGTCACACCTTTGCATGGGAGATCACTGCGACCCGCCAAGTCGACGGTAGTGTGCTCGTTGGCCTCGCTGGCGCCCAGGAGCACTTCATTCTACAATCGGATGGAAGCTATAAACTTGATGGTCAAGGTACTTCAACCCTTACTGAAACCAGCGGTGCGTTCGAGTTCCATGAGCTGAATGGAACCCGTATTGCATTCAATCTGGACGGTTCTTTTGCAGAGATGCTTGATAGCAATGGTCAAGGTGTGCTGGCCACTTACAATGGTGGTCGCCTGACGCAAGTTGTTGCAAGTAACGGCGACAGTCAGAGCTTCATCTACAACAATGCAAGCCGTTTGATCCAGCAAACCGATCAGGCTGGACGCATCGTCAGTTTCATCTACGATGCTGATAACCAGCACCTTGTTCAGGTTACAACCCCTGAAGGGATAACACAGTATAGCTATGTTACTGATGCTGGTGCAGCTCAGCATCGAATCAGCAGTATCACGCTTCCGGGCGGCACGGTAGAGTATTTCGAATACGATGCAAACGGTCACATCATCAGGGAGAGCCTTAATAATGATGCTGAGGCGATCACCTACGGTTATCTCGGTGTCAATGAAGTCATTGTTACCGAGGCGAATGGATCAACGACTCATTTATGGACGAACGAACACGGTCAGATTGCACAGGTTGAGGATGCTCTAGGCTATGTCAGCCAGTTGCGCTATGACGGTAATGGCAACATGACCGGTATTGTGCATGCCGATGGCACATCCACCGGTTTTGCCTATGATAGTTCAGGCAACCCTATTTCTGTGCAAGATGCCCTTGGTCACACCGTTCAATTCAATTATGAGGCGCAGTTTGGACAAGTTGTCAAGGTTACCGATCAGCTTGGTAACCCAATCGATTACGGCTATGACAGCCAGGGTAACCTGAACAGTATCACATACTCCGACAGCAGCAGCGAATCATACAGCTACGATGCCAAAGGGTATCTGAATATGGCGGTCAACCGGAACGGTGAGAGCGTTACCTATACCTTTGACAATCAGGGCTACCTTACAGGAAAAAGCTATCAAGATGGTTCTTCAGCCGCCTATACCTATGATTTGCACGGCAACCTCACAAGTGCTGTTGATGCCGACAGTCACACAAGCTTCGAATACGACACCGCCGACCGGCTCATCAAGGTCACTGATGGAGAAGGACGCTGGCTGAGCTATCAATACGATGCTGCAGGGCACCGCACACAGATGGCCGACCAGGAGGGCCATGTTACCAACTACAGTTATAACGATCTTGTCCATCTTTCTCGACTGAGCGATGGCGCCGGTAGCCTGATTGCCTCCTACAGTTACGACGAAGCGGGTCACCTGAGCCGTGGTGATAACGGCAACGGCACCTTTACGACTTATGGCTACGATACTGCCGGGCAGTTGCTCCACTTGGTGAACTACAAGGCGGATGGCACGGTCAACTCCAGCTTTGACTATACTTATGACGCTGTAGGCCACCGTACCAGCGAAACCACCCTTGAAGGCACGACCAGTTATGAATATGATGCCATCGGTCAGTTGATTGGCGCTATACTGCCAATCGGACGCTCTATTGCCTATCACTACGATGCTGCAGGAAATCGCACTTCCGTCGAAGATGGAAGTATGACAACGAACTATTCAACCAACACTCTTAACGAATACACAGCAGTTGGCAGTGCAACTTACAGTTACGATGCTGACGGCAATTTGACCGCCAAAACCGGGAATGGTGTTACGACCAGCTATCACTACGATGTTGAAAACCATCTGATCTCTGTCACCACTCCGACGGAGAGCTGGAGCTACCAGTACGATGCACTGGGCAACCGGATCGCCAGTGTGCATGACGGTGCCCGGATAGAGTATCAGCTTGATCCGACCGGCCAGACAAATGTAGCTGCTGAATATGATGCCAGTGGAAATCTGATTGCCGATTACACCTATGGGTTGGGTCTGGAAAGCCAGGTCGATACGGGCGGCAGTTCCTGGTATTACGATTACAATGCCATCGGATCCACTGCAGGTTTGACGGGATCCGCAGGCTCTTATGTGAACCAGTACTCGTATCTGCCTTTTGGTGAAACCCTTTCAAGCACAGAAGCTGTTGCCAACTCGTTCGAGTATGTGGGGCAATGGGGAGTGACAGATGAAGGCAACGGGCTTGATTTCATGCGTGCGAGGTTCTATAGTGCGGGTGAAGGCAGGTTTGTTCAGACAGATCCGATTGGAATAAACGGAGGGATTAATCTGTATGAATATGTCTCAAATAGTCCGGTTAACCTGACAGACCAGAGTGGACTTACATTTGGCGACTTTTTGGATGGCATTAAAAAAAGAAATGATGCCCTTGGAGATATGACCAATCCTGACAAGATGGACTGTGCTTATGATCAGTATACCAAGGCAAGTCAGCAAGTAGGTGACAGCGCTCCGGGGGCAGCAATGGAGTTATGGAATGACTTCGGGTTAAAGAAGCCTGGTGCAGGTACACTGCTCAAGTTATGGAAATATTTTAAGTATCAGCAGAATACTGAGAATCATTCAACGGATCCCTGCAACCCACCTTCGGATCCTTTGCCACCTGGTACCGAGCCAAATGATCCTCTGATTGATGGTCGTATTTCCATTATTCGCCCGAGCGATCCGAACGACATTGTCGGGCCTCGAAGCTTTGGTGATGATCACTGGGTGAGCAGCCAGAATGCGTTTCCTTACACCATTCACTATGAGAATCAGGCAAGCGCCACTGCCCCGGCGCAGGAGGTCACGATCACGCAAACTCTCGACAGCGACCTGAATGCCGGCAGCTTCCGGCTTGGCGACTTTGGCTGGGGCGACATCTACGTTGATGTTCCGGAAGGCGCGTCGTTCTACATTGATCGTATTGATCTGACGGCTACCAAAGGCTATATGGTCGATGTCATGGCTGGTATAGATGTGGCGAAACATGAGGCCTACTGGAGCTTTACAACCATTGATCCAAACACGGGCGAAATTCCTGTCGATCCAACTATCGGGTTCTTGCCTCCTGACAGTGATGGTAGCATTGGCCAAGGGTTTGTTAATTACATCGTTAGCGCAAACGCTGATGCTTCGACCGGTACGGTGATTGACGCAAAGGCGACTATCGTTTTCACGACACAGGAGCCGATTGATACCCCGGCAATTTTCAATACTCTTGATACGCAAGCGCCGGAAAGCCACCTTGAAGCTGTGGCAGGTACCACTGTCGATACGGCACAATTCCTCGTCCGCTGGTCGGGCAGTGATGTCGGCTCGGCCATTGCCGGTTATACCGTTTATGTTTCTGATAATGGTGGAGCATACTCACCGTGGCTTGAGAACACTACACTGGCCGAAGCCACTTATGCCGGTGAGCCGGAGCATACCTACGCATTCTACTCAGTTGCTATCGACAACGCTGGCAATAGTGAAGCCGATCCTGTGCAGGTCGACTTGACCATCCAGGTGAGTGCTGGCGCTGCGTTGACCGATACCGTGCCACCCGAAATTGCAGCAGTGCACTTGCCAACTGATGGGCTTTATGCCACAGGCCAATCGCTGGATTTTGCTCTCCAGTTTACCGAAAATATGTTTGTCGATGTTGCAGGCCTTCCACCGGTGATTAACTTCACTGTTGGTAGCAGTGACGCTGAGGCAGTCTACCAGTCCGGCAGCGGCACTGACACCCTGATTTTCAGCCACCTCGTAGCCGCAGGCGAGTACGATGCCGACGGCATAACGCTTGGGAGCGCTCTTCAGACGAACGGCGCTACCCTGCGCGATGTTGCTGGCAATCCATTGGTTGGTCTCGGCCTCATTGCAGGCAGCACGAGTGGTATTCTGATTGATAATGCACCTGCCCTGCAAACTTCGTTGGCCGATCAGTCAGTCACAGAAGGCCAGAATTTCTCATTCCAGATTCCAGTAGATACATTCGCAGATGTGGACGCTGGCGACACTCTTGCCTACACGGCAACACTCGTCAACGGCAATGCATTACCCGACTGGCTAAGCTTTGATAACACGACACGGAGCTTTAGCGGCACGCCACTGCATGGAGTCGGCGCTCTCAGTGTTACAGTGACGGCCATCGACAGCAGCCTCGCATCAGTGAGTGACACCTTCGAGCTCACGGTGGCGAATCTCAACCAATTGACCGGAGCGGTGACCTTCTGGAAAACAGGCCTTCCCATTACAGCCGTCACCAGTACTCTCGCTTCCGCACCTGCCGTTGCAGGAACCCAACCCATCGAGTTCCGCAACATCCAGACCGCCGCTGATGGCTCTCGAACTCTTGAAATCTGGGAAACTTCACCAACGGCGGCTATCAACAGCGTGCAGTTGGAATTTGCCCTGCCGACCGGATCAACCGCTGTCTGGCAGGATGCAACAGGCTTGCCTGCCGGATGGAGTCCGTCAGCCGACACTGACAAGCCCGGCCAGTTCATTCTTGGCGGTACAGGCACAACAGCGTTATCTGCTGGCTCAGTCAACCTTGGAACCCTGACGCTCACCGCTCCAGCCAACCCGAAGTATTTTGAACTCTCATTGACGTCGGGTCAGTTGGGCAACGATACCATTCCAGCCTTTGGTATTTCGTCGGACAGCATGATTACCGGCACTGATGGTCTC
>CAJAAV010000232.1 GCA_903937835.1 uncultured Chlorobiaceae bacterium
GTTAGAACAACTCTATCCGCTTCTTTATCCGGATACAGAAATGTTGTATCAAGATGTTCTTCAGGAACTCTCTGGATTGCCACCTTCAGAATGGATTGCCTGGGCAAAAAATAAACCAGATGAGTCTTTTCAATTTGATAAATATGGCATGAGAGAGACTATAGAAGAAAAATTTACCGATGTTCATCTTCATTATGAGAGCATTATGCTTTCCATGGAAGGTAAAATAATGATGGAAGCATACGGAAGACAATTCAGGTTTGTTAACTAGTAGTTGAACGAAAAGTCGTTATGATATTATAAAATAATAGCTTATATTGCTTTGTAAAGATCGAAAGATTTGGCGTACCCCTGAACAAAAGCGTAATAACACCCCATTAGAGTCATTTTTGACTGAGAAAAGGTGTCGTAGGGTGCCCTCAAAGAGAAACAGACTCCAAACTTCGTTTTCCGAAATCCACTATGCGTAGCGTCATCAACCACCAAATGATGTTTGGTCGTACCGATATTTCTGCCATTGTTTTTGATCCAAAATCCCGTGATGATGTACCAAAAATTCTGAGAGGACTTCAAGGCATTTACACCAACGAGGAGTTACGTAAACGTATTTTTGCCATTCTCGAAGAGGTACGTCCTGAACGGAAAAAAGGAGACGGCAAAGCTGATTCGAGCACAGGGCGTCCCGGTATGGAACAATGGGCAATTCTGGTACTTGGTGTCGTTCGACTTGGACTCAATATTGATTACGATCGTCTTCATGAATTGGTCAATCAACACACTACACTTCGCCAGATGCTTGGCCATAACGACTGGACCGACAAAACCACTTACGAACTCCAGACCATCAAAGATAATGTCCGGCTGTTTACCCCCGAATTGCTTGATCGCATCAACCATGAAGTTGTGCTTGCCGGTCAGGCTCTGGTAAAAAAAAAAGACCAGGAAAATTTCTTGCCTCTAATGGCCAGAGGTGATTTGTTTGTGGTTGAAACCAATGTCCACTTTCCTGCCGATATCAGCCAGTTATACGATGCCATGCGCAAAGTTCTTGAGGTATGTGCAACATTGTCCGCACTGCAAGGTTCAACCCGGTGGCGTCAGTTTTCTCACAACCTCAGAGGTATAAAAAGATTGCTTCGTGTTGTGCATAAGCTCAAGAAATCGACATCCAAAAACCCGGAAAAGAAAGCGCACAAAGAGCAGAAAATAAAGCAAGCGCACCGTGAATATCTTGCCGCAGCAAACCATCAGTTGCAACGGGCAATGAGTACCGGCGCAGAATTTGGTGGTGTCAATCCGTTGCTGCTCAGCAAGCTGAACCACTATGTTGCTCATGCTGAAGTGCAAATGGATCAGATTCGTCGTCGGGTGCTCAACGAAGAGATTATTCCCCATTCCGAGAAAGTATTTTCCATTTTCCAGCCACACACCGAGTGGATCAGTAAAGGCAAGGCTGGCGTGCCGGTTGAGTTGGGATTAAAAGTCTGCATTATCGAAGATCAGTACCGTTTCATCCTGCATCATCAGGTGATGGAACAAGTCACCGATAGCGACATTGCTGTCTCCATTGTTGAAGAGACCAAGATGCGTTTTCCAAACTTGCAGGCTATCAGTTACGACAAAGGCTTTCATAGCCCACAGAACCAGATTGAACTGAAAACGCTTGTCGAAAAAGTGGTTCTGCCAAAAAAAGGCAAACTCTCGAAACTCGACAAAGCTCATGAATCCGAGCCGGAATTCAGGAAATTGAGACGACAGCATTCGGCAGTCGAATCGGCAATCAACGCACTTGAGGTTCATGGACTGGATATATGCCTCGACCATGGCATCAAAGGATTCAAGCGCTACGTCGCCCTTGCGGTGCTGGCTCGCAACATTCACCGTTTCGGAGTGCTCTTGTCACAAAAGGATGGAAAACGACATCGAGGGGCGTACAAAAAAGCCGCCTGATCTGGCGCTGAAAAAAGCTTTTTTTACCAATTCGCAGGGAAGAGTACGTTCGTGATGAAGCTTTTGAAAGCAAAATTCCGTAGTTTGATTTTGGAAAATCTCGGTAAGCTCAAAAACACCTCCGCAGGGTCAAAAATAGACAGTTTTTGATCGTGGTGGTATTCTCAGATTTTCAAAAAACAGGGGTTTTCTGTCAGGCACTAATTATACCATGATGCAAACATTGAAACAGTTTCCTCTTGCAGGAGCGTTACGGATGTATATCACCGGATAGTGGTGCGCTTTTATCGGTGGCTGGCTCGCCGAAGCCACCTTTTATTCAAACATTTGAGCATAAAGCAAGGCTCTTGAATGCTTTTTGTCGTGACAATGTCGGGCATTTCTTGTATATTGAGCTGTAACTATCAACACAAGAGATTTTTTGTCATGACGACACAAACTGCCAGAACCGAAAAACTTGATCTTCGCCTGTCACGGCAGGCCAAGCAGATGTTGCGTAGCGCAGCAATTGCCGCACATCGCTCTGTAAGTGATTTTGTGCTTGAGAGTGCTCTCTCTCGGGCAGAAGAGACGCTTGCGGATCGGCGTTCGTTTAGCCTTGACGGCAAGCAATGGACGGCATTTATGGCAGCGCTTGATGCCTCCCCGCGTGAGTTACCAAGGCTTAAGAAGCTTTTTCAGGAACAAAGTATTTTCGAGTACGAGTAACACGCCATGCCGACACGCTACTCGATTGAAAAGCTGCGCAGTGATCATGCCATAGATGATTTTGATTGCGGTAGCAAGGAACTTAACCGATTTCTTGTTCGCCATGCACTTGCCAATCAACAGGCTTGTTCATTGCTAACCTATATTGGGTTGGCAGACTGTGCGGTTGTTGGTTTCTATACACTTGCCGTCGGTCAGGTGAATTACGAAGATTCCCCCCAACGCTTGACGAAGGGACTTGCGCGGCATCCAGTTCCGATCATGCTGCTGGCACGTCTTGCTGTGAGCAACAACTGGCAAAAGCAGGGAATTGGTTCCGGTCTTTTGAAAGACGCAATGCGGAGAACCTTGCAAGCCGCTGATATTGCAGGTATCCGAGCCTTCGCTGTCCACGCCAAAGACGATGCCGCTCAGCAATTTTATGCCCATTTTGATTTTATCCCATCACCGGTCGACCCTTATCATTTGTTTCTTTTACTGAAAGATGTTCGTCGGATTATCGAAGTGTAGCCAATAAACGGAATGCTGAGTTTCAGAGAGAGCATACACCATGACCAATGCTAAGGCTTCCGGCACTACTGAACGTATCGCGATCAAAGCCAATGAAGCGCTGGTTGTATTGAAAAGATTGCTTTGTGCATTAACGCCCAATGTTCACGGAAGTGATGTGTCACCATACCAATACCTTGCTGCAGATGTCAACCACGATGGTCAGGTTAAAGCTGCCGATGCTCTCAACATCCTGAAAATGGCAGTCAAGCTCAGCTCTGCGCCCGAAAAAGAGTGGCTGTTTGTGCCCGAGAGCATCGGCAGTGAGAGTATGTCACGAAGCCACGTCGTATAGCCTGATAATCCAATGCCAGTTATTTTTGATATGGATCAGGAGGTGCACCTGATTGGCATTGTCAAGGGCGACGTTAACGGCAGTTGGGATGCGTAGCGTAAAAACAGTACGATTTCGGAGTGAATTTGTCAGTTATCTACTGTATGTATTGATCTTATTGGCTTTGTGCAAGTTGCATTTTTAAGTGAAGTACGTATGCGGCTTCCGCGCTTTATAGGTACTTAATTTTTTATGAACCCTTTTGTTAACTGAACTTATGCCAAGTCCATTTACCTCTTCTGATACGAGTACATACGTACTGAGTGGTGTAGGAACGATTGATGCGCTGCTTAGTAACGACAAACAAAAATGGAGTAACCTGTCGCTTACCTACAGTTTTCCCTGGTATGGGGGAGCTGACGCTTATTGGCAGTCTGATTATAGTGTAAAACAGGAACAAGCAGCGGCGCATCTTGGCTTGAACGACATTCAAATTGCGGCAGTCAGCGCTGCATTGCAAACCTGGGCAGATGTAGCAAATATCACTTTTGCTCAAGTTCCCGATAATGCCAATGTTGTCGGTGACTTCCGATTTGCATTTTCTTCTGCCGTAACAGATTTCTGGGGTTGGAGTTCTTATCCCAGCAGTTATGCAGCATCATCAGCGGATGTCTGGATAACGACAAATGCAGCGAATGAAATTGACTGGTCGCCAAAATCGTTTAACTTCAACGCTCTGCTTCATGAAATCGGCCATGGACTTGGGTTGAAACATCCGGGGAATTACGACAATAGTACAGATCCTTCAATAATCTATATTCCTGCGGCCCTTGATTTCAGGAATTATACGGTTATGTCCTATAATGCTTGGCATCCATGGTTTTTGGAACCGGGCAAGTTGCAATACACAAATGTGCTCCCTGCAACCCCGATGGTTTATGACATTGCGGCTATTCAGTATCTTTATGGGGCAAATAACAGTTATCAGGCTGGTGACAATACTTATACGTTCGATCCCGCTGTTCGCTTTTACATGGCCATCTGGGATGCAGGTGGTACAGATACCATTGATATTTCGAATTTCAGTACGGATTGCACTATCGATTTGAGAGCGGGCAACTACTCATCCATTTACTACACAACCACAGGAACGATAGCGGATCTTTATGATGGTTCATTCAATCTCGGTATTGCTTTTGGTGTCACTATCGAAATAGCCAGGGGTGGAACCGGAAATGATACGATTACGGGTAACAACGCCAGTAACACACTTTATGGCGGAGTTGGTGATGATACAATTGCTGGTGGAGCAGGTTCTGATTTGATCTTTGGTGGTAACGGTACGGATACTGATGTGTTTAGCGGAAGCTTTGCTGACTACATCATCAGCTTCGATGCAGCCACATCGATGTACACTGTTCTTGATAAAATTCCGGAGCGTGACGGTACGGATGTGATGAGTTTTGTTGAGAATTTCCGGTTTTCTGATGTAAAGAAAATCGCCTCAACACTTCCTGTAAACGGAACCGGCATTGTTCAAACTGATTATTTATGCTACTTCGTTCAATTTCTGAACAACGGTTTTTGTGTCGCCACACAAGTTGATGGAAAGAGTCTTGTTGCAGGCACAAATGCAGGGGATTTCCTGCTGTTACGATATAATGGTGATGGCAGCTCTGATACAAGTTTTGATTTTGACGGTAAAGTTACAACGGACTTCAGCAGCAATGTCGACTTTGGCTATAATATTGTTGTACAGTTGGATGGCAAGATTATTGTTGCGGGGACA
This sequence comes from uncultured Chlorobiaceae bacterium, assembly GCA_903937835.1. Classification (GTDB taxonomy): domain Bacteria; phylum Bacteroidota; class Chlorobiia; order Chlorobiales; family Chlorobiaceae; genus Chlorobium. Next base: position 5,271 of record CAJAAV010000232.1, read on the forward strand.
ACTGGTGGCGATTTCGCTCTTGCGCGCTATAACGGTGATGGAAGTCTGGATATCACTTTTGATAGCGATGGCAAGGTTATTACAGATTTCGGCAGTAATACCGACTCTGCTTATGCTGTTACACTGCAGACGGACGGGAAGATCCTTGCTGGAGGAACAAACGGTAACGAATTTGTGCTTTCTCGCTATAATTCTGACGGAAGTCTGGATGTGAGTTTTTCAGGTGATGGTAAAGTAACAACAGATGTTGATGGAACAGATGATACGGTTCGGGGTGTTACAGCGCAGGCAGACGGAAAAATTCTTGTAACAGGAACTTCTACCCATGGAACCGGTAGTGAGATAGATATTATTCGCTACTACAGCGACGGAAGTATTGATACAGGATTTTTTGATACCACAGCTCCAACGTTAACCACGTTGTCATTTCCTGCGATCATCAACCTGGCAAATAACTCAGCATCCGTATGTTTCAGCGCAGAAGCTGAGGATAATATTGGAGGAAGTGGAGTTGATAAAGTGGTTGTGTATCTCGACAATGAAGTTGTTTTTGATGCAGGCCCTGGTAGTAGTATAACGATAGGCGGGTTTTCAGATACCAGTACTGACACCTTTACAGATAGTACGCCCACCACTGCAAACAGTATTAATACATTCTTATCATCAACAAATGCAGGCGTTTATCATGTTACCCAAGTATTGGTCTATGATGTCGCAGGAAATATACGAACATACAATGAGACTGAAGTAAGACTATTGGGATGTCCTGCCAATTTCACTGTAGAGGCTCCTGTTACCGTTCAATTCGATCAAAGA
>CAJAAV010000233.1 GCA_903937835.1 uncultured Chlorobiaceae bacterium
GCCACTTCGGTGCCTGCTCCCCGGCGCTGATATGCAGAAAGGTCAGCGCCGAGAACCCGATCGCGAACCCCAGCAGTCGCAACAGGGTAAACTCAAGATTTATGTCGGCTACTGCGCCGGAGTGGGAAAAACATGGCAGATGCTGCAGGAGGCAAGGCGTCTTAAGGAAAATGGAATTGATGTTGTTGTCGGTCTTGTAGAAACCCATAAACGAAAGGAGACTGAGGCTCTTCTCGCAGGCCTCGAAATCATAGCGCGTAAAAACCTGCATTATCGGGGTATTGAAATTACCGAAATGGATATCGACGCGATACTGCAGCGCCGTCCTTCTGTAGTGCTTGTCGACGAACTTGCACACACCAATGTTACCGGGAGCAGAAATTCCAAACGCTATGAAGATGTTGAGGAAATTCTTGCTGCCGGTATTCATGTTATTTCGACCTTGAACATCCAGCATATCGAAAGCCTTTATGAAACGGTAGAACATGCAACGGGTGTCAAGGTCAAGGAACGGGTGCCCGACCGTATTCTTGGGCTGGCCGATCAGCTTGTTAATGTTGATATTACGACCGACGATCTGCGTCAGCGCCTGACAGAAGGCAAGATATACGTTCCTGATCGGCTGGATGCTGCCCTTTCTAACTTTTTCAGGCCTGAAAACCTTGAGCAGCTCCGGGAGCTGTCTTTGAGGGAAATTGCAGCAACGCTCGATGCTAAACATCGCAGCCAACTCTCTGATGAATCTGCTTCCAATCCTGATCAACTGATGGTGTGTCTCAGCTCAAAAACCCGGAACTGCGAAACAATTCTGCGCTACGCATCTCGTATAGCAGGACGACTTAACAGAAACTGGTATGCTGTTTATGTGCAAACCCTTTCTGACAATCAAAACAATATTGATGCCAGTGTACAGCGAATGCTTTCCAATACTCTTGTACTTGCCCAGCAACTTGGAGCCACGGTCTTTACCTACAAAGGAGATGATTTGGTTAAAACCATCTTGCAGTTTGCCAGAGAGTATCGGGTCGGACATATTATCATTGGCAACTCTGGACGAAAAATCGCTTTTTGGCAGCGCATTCAGGGTAAACAGACCATTGTTGAACGCTTGATCAATGAAAGCAGGGGTATCAATATTATAGTACTCGATACCAGGGAAGAAGGGAGTACCGAGAAAAGAAAAGTTTTTGTGCCAAACATCTTCGGTATCAAACAGCAAAATTCCTGGAAAGAACCGATCAGAAATGCAAGGGTTATTTTGTGGGAGAGTGTTATTGAAAAGGAAGAGGCATTTCGCGAGCTCCTGCACGAATGCTGCATTGCCAGCCCTGATATTGACGAAACAACAGCATTAAGCGCTCTGCTTGAAAGGGAAAAGCAGGGCGAGACTTTTATCGGAGAGGAAATAGCAATTCTCCATGCAAGACTTGAAAATCTTAAAAAGCCGGTTATTGTTATCGGTGTCAACAAAATCGGTATTTATGATCAGGAATCAGGCAATACCAGTCGCATTATGTTCTTGATACTCTCACCTCATTTCGATCCAAACAGTCACATCAGAATGCTGGGACTTATCAGTAAAATGGTTTCTGAAAGTCAGTGGCGAAGTAAAATTTTTCGAGCTACAAGCAAAAATGAGATTATCGCTATTGTCAGAGAAAAGGTAAAACAATTACACTGATATACACGGCATCATTATTTTCATACGAAGTGATTCCGCTGCCTTATGACGGGGATGACGATACCTCTGATGTCTGGACAGATGAAGACTTCAAGCTGGTAGAGCAATTGTCAACAATTTCGCGTTGGTCACGCCCGGATGAGTTTATGAATATTTTGTCGGATGTGGGGTGAGGGCATTATTCCTGTCCCATATTTTCCCCAGACTCACACATTGTCTGCCAAGGGTAATATTCGTACATCGAAGGCAAAACGATTAACTACATCGTCCATGAACAAAAGTCGTACGCTTGCACAAGCACAACCGCAACTTCAAACTATGGAAGGCGTTAAGGAGATGCTATTTCGAGAAGTTGTTACTTCCTCGAAAATTGAGGGGATAAAAAATGCCAAGGCTGTTCTTACAAAATTGTACAAAGCCGAAAGCTCACTGAACCAGCGCATCCCGATGATGTCATTTTACAAACAACGCCAACTCGAAACAGCGTATGATGCTCCTCATCAGTGACGCGAACATTCTGATCGACATGGAATCCAGTGAAATCCTGGAGAGACTGTTTCGACTACCAATACTTTGCGGAACAGAATCAATCATCGCCGTCCGGTACCAGATTGCCACACTCTGCGCCATGAATATTCAGAAAGGGTTTTGAACACGGATTCCATCAATCAGCATGCCACTATGCATATCCTCAGAAAACAGTACCTCTGCACCGGATAAGAGAGCAGAGGCAACAATATTGGCATCGTAGAACGATAAATTGAAAGCGCTTGGCAATCTCTACAGCCTTCTCATGAGAAGCCACAGTCAGTGGTTGAATGTCACAAAACGCTTTCACTGCCAGCAACAAAGCCTCAATCTCTTCCCAAGGCATCTTGAGCTTGCGTCGGCAAACCGATACAACCTCATTGAGCACCTGTACACTAATCACTCCACCGTCCGCAAGTATTTCTTCTGACCGATCGGCTTTGGCTGCGTCACCAGACAAAAGATACAAGACAATATTGCTATCGATAAACGCCTTGCTCACTGGTTATCGCCCCTTTCATTGGCTTGATAGCGGTCAAAATGAAAATCTGCAGGCAATCGTCCACGAAACTGGTGCAGCCGCAAAAGCAACTCTTTGTTAGGCTCCTTTTTACTGACACCAAAAACTTTTGCTCCTGCGGGCTGAAGATCAATGTCTTCGCCTTCTTTCAGATCAAGGGCTTGCACCAACAGAGCGGGAAATCTTACCGCCAGAGAGTTACCCCATTTTTCAACTTGCATGATTTGCAGCCGCCAATAATTTGAAAAGAAGTAAATGCGCTCAATTGAAAAAGCAATTTATCGAAAGCCGATCACATAAGAAAAGGTTTACCCTTACGTTTAGCGGTTTTACAGCAAAAAGTGGTAAGCAAGGAAATGTAACACTAATCAACAAGAAAAGAGATGAATGCAGATAGAGAAACGGCTCGTCAATCAGAGCAATGCCGCCCCTCTTCATCCAGCGATGGATCAGATAAAGCTGAATCAGCACATGATGTCACATCCGTTTTTTCCAGTATTCAGGATTCCTTGAAAGATTCATGATGGCCACAATGTAAATGCGATCTTTTTTGGCACTGTACAAAACCCCGTAAGGATAACGTTTTACCAAAGCACGATTTATTTCTGGATAAAGTTCCGCATAGTAGTAAAGGCCATGCTTCAGGATAAGCCCCTATCCTGTTCAGCGTTGCAATAACCTCAGAGGCAAAATCAAGTCCTAATCCCTTCACCTTTGCTTCATAATAGTCAACAGCCTCATCAAGCTCGGCTGCTGCTTCCGGGTGAAATTCGATGTTCTTGATGAAAGCGTTTCCGCAAATTGTTGAGAACTACATCTCCAGGAATAGCCTGAACCGCTCCAGAACGCAGCTCTTCCAGACGACGTTGTGCCTCTTCTGCCCAAGTTTTCTCAATAGCAGGTTCACCGTGATTGAGGCTTTTCAGCAGGTAATCTACTATCAAAGCCCGATCTTCAACAGGCAGTGAAATTACTTCAGTTATGAGTTCTTGAGTGTTCATCGCTACGTTTCTATTGCTTGGTTAAGTGGATGCATTTCGACATCATTACACTGCTGAATATAAACAATCCGAATCCAGAATCAGTTTATCACTGGATAATTACCACGAAATGGCACATTGATTCACCATCAAGAGCCAACCCTCCGCAGCGTTGCAATGTTTGCACGAATCAAAACATCTGGTCGTTACCAGTACTTGCAACTGGTGGCAAACCACAAAGAACAGGGTAAGACAAAACAACAGGTCATTGCGACTCTTGGTCGTCTTGATCAACTCCA
>CAJAAV010000234.1 GCA_903937835.1 uncultured Chlorobiaceae bacterium
GGACGCTGTGCTGCCTGCACTGCCAGGATTACCTGCAGCATCGGTATAGTTTCCTGAAGCTATCGTGATGCTTGCACTGCCGGAAGCAAGGTTTGCGGTTGGTGTAAAGAGTGCGGTTCGTGTTACTCCACTACCGCTCAAAGCGCCAAGTGTGCCGCCGGTGGTCACAATATCCGTTCCGACAAAGCTCGTTCCAGGGTCTTCGCTGAACGTGAAGGTGAGCGTCGATGCTTCTCCTGCCTTCAGGGCGCTGGCGCTGCTCGTTATCGTCACTGTTGGCACAAGGGTGTCAACGATATAAACAAACAATCCATAAGGAGCATTCAGCGGACTGGAGTCCAGATTATCGGCAGCAGTCGTAAACGCCACCACTGCACCATCAGGTGATAGAACTCCACCAAGAATTATGTCGTTGGCAAGGAGATATCCATTTCTCGATACCACCTGCCATGAGCCACTTTGGCGATCAGTGAGAACCAGTTGCTGAATTTCACTGCTGCTGGCAACCTCCGGCGAGGCCGAGAGCAGCGCCACATAACGACCCGTGTTGCTTGCGCCAAGCATCGTTACGCCCAGGGCAAGTTCACTGATACCGTTCAGGGCAATCCGCGCGGGAGAAAGTGAGAATGTTGCCAGAAACGAATCGATGGCTGCATTGGTGTCGTTGCTCACCAGAGTAGATGCACTGCTACTGAAAAAGGTGCCGCCGCTTGTTGCCTGAACCGTACTCTCTGATGTAACAAAGCCGGATGCATGACCATCAGCACCAAGAGAGAGCAATCTGAAACTCCCCGAACCAACAAGAGCTGAAGCATCAAAGGTGCAGCTCCAGAGATATGCATCCGTTTGGGCTCCCGGAGTGGTCGTCGCACCCGGAACAGAGTTCTGATCGATTTTTGTCGTCACAAAGGCCGCGTCAGTAGTAAACGAAACCTGAATGGTCGACCCATCGCTGAAGACATTGCCAAGATAGACCGGCTGATTCACCTCACTGCCACCAACATAACTGACACGGCTGATACCCATCGAAACTCTGTCGATGAGATAAATATCACTGGTATCGTTGGTATCTGGAGCATTTTCAGGGGCAAGTGCCGGGCTGCTTGTCTGAACAGCAACAAAGCGGCCGTCGTTGCTGAGAGCAAAATGTTCGATGAGCGGCTGCACCGGCTGCGAGAGGGAAGATGCGACCAAGTTGCTGTCAACAAGCTGGCCGTTGGCAATCAGGCCAAGCCGGATGTCGTCGGGCTGGCTGCGCGACACACTTTGGGTCACAAGAGTGATCTGACTCCCTGATCCTGCAATGGCCGCCGACCTGACATCAATATCACTCGCGCTGCCGCCTGTTCCCGCAAGCAGGGTATTAAGGCAAGCGGTGTAATGCCCGGTGAGCAGATCGTAACTCCAGACACCGTAATGAAGTGCATTGGTCGTGTCAGCGTCGTCAAGATATGTTGCGCGAACCAACAGCGTCTTGCCGTCATCAGAGAAGCCAAGGCCATCAAGAAGCTGAAGACTGGCACCTCCAATGGCGAGAGACGTCAGATCCGGCGCTGCAATTTGATGTAAAATCATAATCAAATTCTAAAAATGATACGAAAGCAACCCGACCCTTCTACACCCCGACGAAAATATCAGCCCCGCTCATTGTGGCATAGTCAACACCGACAAGCTGAACAAGCTCCATCGGCGCTGCCGGGCCGGAACCATCTGGATCAAACAGGAGCAGCCCCTGAGCGGTGTCAAGCAGGAAGTAGTCATTGACATCAAGCGCCCTTGCACCAGCGCCACTGACAAAGGAGTCACTCGCCACCGTGCCGGACGAAAGCAGGCCAAGAGCATCCGGGAAAATTCCAAGAGAAGCGAGATCAATCACCAGCAGGTCGCGCCCCGGGGTAAAGTCCTTAATGCGGTCAGGAGCACTGCCTGCGCCGTTGTAACTGATGATAAACTGGTCGCTTCCCTCACCGCCGGTAAGGGTGTCAACACCGCCCATACCCTCAAGAATATTGTCGCCACTGTTGCCGACAAGCAGGTTATTGGCACCATTGCCGATGGCAACGGTATCGCCAATGCCCACCAGTTCAGCGTTTTCCATGCCAGCCAGCAGGGTAATATCCAGGCTGGAACGAACCGTATCAACGCCACCGGTATCAATAATGGTGTCGAGGCTGTCGCTCAACACATACACATCGTTGCCAAGCCCCCCTTCGAGCGTGTCGCTTCCCAACCCGCCAGCCAGAATATTGTTCCCTGCATTGCCCCAAATATGGTTGCTGAGTGAATTACCTCCGGCGGTATAGTCGCCACCCTCTTCGAGAATGAGGTTCTCCACGTTAGAGGGAAGGGTAAAGCTGGAGCTTGCCCGAACGGTATCAATCCCTTCGTTGAAAAGCTCAACTACCACGTCAGAGCGTGAATCGACATGGTAAAGATCATCACCAGAGCTGCCGGCAAGATGGTCAATTCCGGTGCCGCCATGCAGCGTATCGTTGCCAGCTCCACCAGCAAGGGTGTCGCGGCCGGAAGCCCCCGTCAGGAGGTTGGCCAGCTCGTTACCGACAAGAGTATTATCAAGGGCATTACCGGTCAGATTGATAGCGTATCCTGCTGCGGCTTGCAGACTTTCGACATTATCCGGTGCCGTGAGCGACACCGAGGTCAGAATAAGATCTTTGCCGCCGGTGCCGCCGGAGATGACCTCAAGCACGACATCTGCAAGCAAATCAACCAGATAGGTATCATTACCGGGGCCACCGCTCATGGTGTCGTTACCGCTGCCTCCATCGAGATAGTCGTTGCCGCTGGAGCCGTCGAGCGCATCATTGCCGCTGCCTCCGAAAAGGGTGTCGTTGCCAAGACCACCAAGCAACCTATCATTACCGGCATTGCCAACAAGAGTATCGTTCCCGCCCATACCATAGAGGGTGTCGTTGCCAATACTGCCATAGAGCGCATCAGCTCCAGCCGTCCCGACATTGGAAGCCGCTGCCCCCTGCACTTCAAGCGAGAGGCTCCAGTTGGTAGCAAGCCCCTCTGGATCAACCGCCTGAATGGAGACCGCGCCAATCGGCCCGTTGACATTTTCGGCAAGGGTAAAGCTGAGACGATCAAGCTGATCGAAGGTGAGCACCTGATTCAGCGCAACGGCATGGCCATCCAGCGATACCAACCCCATGGCTGGCAGCTCGGTAAGGCGTACCGTCGTAAGAACCGACTCTGGATCAACCGGATGATTCATGTCAAGCGTAACGGTAGACTGGGCAGGATAGTTGAGCACCAGTTTGCTTCCGGCTGTTGCGAAACGCGGGGCATCGTTCACGGCATCAAGAAAGAGGTGCAGCGACGATTCGGCCATAACGCCATCAGCATCGGTGGCCTGGTAGCGGAGGTATCCTGCATTGCCATTGGCATCAGAGGCCGTCTGGTAATGCAACTCACTGAGGGCATCTGCGCTGAACACTGAGCCGACACTGACGATGTTGCCAAGTTTGTCGAGCATGGCACCGAAGGTCGGGATGTCAAGGACCTTGACCGTCACCGCCTTGCCCTCCGGATCGAGCGGCGCGGTAATCGCCAGGGCGACGAGGCCAGCATCCTCAAGGAGAACCTTCTCGGATGGATTGTCGAGCACCGGCGCCTGGTTGTCGCCAAACTGGAGGGTAAGGATATCGGAAGCCGTTGTGCCAAACTCGTCAATCGCCGTGACCAGCAACTTGATCTGGCCCTGCAGGTCAACCGGCGGCACACCTGAAAATTGCCGGGTGACCGGGTCATAGCTGAGCCATTCGGGCAGCTCGCCGCCAGAGGCTACACTGATCTCAATCTGCACATTAGCGCTGCCGCCACTATCGGCATCAGTGAAGGCATTGTCCGGCAAATCATACTGAATGCCCATGCCTTTGGCGAAAAGTATGGGGGTATCAAAAAGAGTCGCTTTGGCAACTGGAGCGTGATTACCAACCATGGTGCCGAGTGATAAATCACCATCACTGAAAACAAGACGTTCAATGCCAACAAGCGTATCCTGCCCATCATCGCCACCAGTAATTTTATTATCGATCACCGTCACTTGCTTCGTGTCAGGATTCCAGGAGATGCTGTATTCAGCCATGGCTCCCGCATAGAGAGCGGTATCGCTGCCAGCTCCGCCATCAAGAGTGTCATTGCCTGCGTCACCCTCCAACGTATCATTGCCAGCCCCACCCTTCAGCCAGTTGAGAGCACCATTTCCCACCAGACGGTCATTACCTGCACCGGTAAATGCCTGCTCAATCACGCTCCAATCCGCTATTGTATAAGTCACTCCCTCAGCCGCTATCAGACCCGCACTCAAATCAATGAAGGTGTCATGCAACATCACTGATGCATTGATGGTATCGATACCACTCTCATCCTGCAGCACTGCGGTGCCCTGCTGCCTGAACCCCTCTTCAGTAAACACGTACGTATCATTGCCATCCTCACGCTCGCCATGGACCCGCAGCGACATGCTGTAGATGGTGCCCGTCTCTTCGGCCCGCACATCCTTGACCACCACCGTCCAGTCGCCAGCGGCCTGTTCGCCCATGAACTGCACGCTGGAGAAATCCCAGAGCAGGTGTGTCGGCACGCCACTGTCAACTCCGCTCAAACCAAAGGGCTGCTCGGCATTGACGGTCGGGCGATCCATCAGGCGCGACACCGTGCCGTTCGGGGAGATGACCTCAATAACAAGATCTCCCAAACGAGTGTGCCGTAGATCAATGCCAAGCTCAAGGTGCTCAACCTGCATGGCGCTGTCGACAGAAAATTTCCTCGAATATACTGTGCCGTCACCGTCAGGAATGGCATCGTGCAATCCAAAGAGACGGGCTGAATCCGACACCTCGTTAATGGCGGTATTGCTGTCCGTCCATGTCAGAGCCAACTGCACCGCAGCGTAGGCGTCAACAAGACCAAATCCCATGCCGTCATTGTAATGCATGCCTCCAAGGTTCCAGTTTGAGGCGCCATTGATCTTCCAGGACTGAGTATCGGGATGCGAAGCGCTCAATGCCAAAATTTTCTGAACATCACGATAGCCGAGGCTTGGGTTCGCCTCCAGCATCAGCGCTACTACGCCCGATACAACCGGAGCGGCAGCGGATGTACCAGTGAAATTGGCATAATTGCCAGCGGGATTGAGACCGAAACCATTTTGATGACGATCGGTAGTCAAGAGGCCCACACCGTAGGCACCCACCAGCACATTTGCACCGGGGGTTGAAAAACTGGCAAGTGAACCATCACTCTCCGCCGCCCCAACTGCGATAACCTCTCGTGCATTCTGGAAATTGTGGTAGTTCGTGTTGTCGCCGGATGAGGCGCTGTTGCCTGCCGAGAAAACAAAAACAGTACCGTTCTGCCCTCGACCATCCTCAACTCCACGCCGCAAAGCCTCGTAGGCAAAGGTGAGAGTGGTACTGTTGAAATTATCACCAAATGGATCAATGGCGCTCCAACTGTTGTTGCTGATATCGAACTGATACTGCTTGCCAAGAGCATCGGTAATCTGCTCCCATGTCCACTTCACGCGAGTAGAGGCAATTTCCGCATCAGGCGCAATACCAACGATTCCGGTTTCATTGTTGGCCGTCGCCACAATGATACCAGCAACCATCGTGCCATGGAAGTCTGGAGGGATTACCGGCTTGTGATTGCCATCCTGCGTTTTATAAGCCGCATCATAAGAGAGGGCAAAATCAATCTGGCTCTGCAGATCAGGGTGCGAGGTATCAATGCCATCATCCACCAGACCGATCGTAATACCAGCCCCTGAGTACTGATTGTTCAACTGCTCCAGCCCCAGCGCCGGAAGATACCATTGGGCTGATTTCAGAGGATCGGCAATACCGCCGTAAAGCTCACGCAGCCTCAAGGTGTAGGTGCCGGTCTCCGTGCCAGTGCCACTGACTTCGAAATAGTATGTCTGACTGGATTGCGGCGTAAAGATAAGACGCGCATCGAACCCTGCGCCCGAATTCTCATCAACAGCGATCTCGTTGCCTGAGGCATCAAGTATGCGCAGGAATCCGTCCGTCAAGGTACCTCCACCATCACCATTACCAAGCTGGTCAAGTACATATACTTTACCAGCAACAAGAGTGGCGCTGATCCAGTCAGTATCGCCTGCATAATTGATGGAGCCGCTGGCTGGCCTGCCCGGTATAACGGTCACGCCACTGCGGGTATCGGCTGAAATGTCGTCCACAACTGGAGTGGTGAAATCACGCAGACGGGTATCGAGCATGTAGCTGCCAGTATTGCCCGGCTGATTTGCCGCACCGGCTGCAAGATAATAACGACCGTCAGCAAAGACTGAAACGGCCATCTCTTCCCGACCACTGTCTGCATCGAACCTGCCTGTAGTAACAAGGCTGCCGGTGGAATCGAGAAGTTGCAGCGTTCCCTGGGCAAGCGTCCCAAGCCCGTCAGCAAAACCCTTGAGGCTGAAATCGTAGATGTTGCCTGCGGTGAGCGTGATGGCAAAGAGATCGATATCAGAGGCCGTATCAATAACGCCAGTCACGCTGCTGTTGGTTGCCAAAACCCCGTGCGTCGCATCCACGTAATCCTTTACATGATCCGGCTGCACATCCTCCGTCGTCACCCCAAGATCAACCACGCGCAGCTTGTATTGCCCTGTCTGTGTACTATCCGTCGGCTGAACGGTCACCGAAAGATGGCCGGAGGTGAGCGGTGAATATGCCGAGGATTCATAGAATGATGGCTCCCCTGCGATGGTCGATACAGCAACAGATTCGGGCGCAGTCTGACCTGATGCGAGCCAGGAGAGCCCAAGCGAGGCCGACTGCAGCGGCGCCGTTGAGCCGTCACGCAAGGCCAAAGTCTCGATGCGATAGTGATGGCCTCCCTGCAAAGCGAGATCAAAAGTATCGGTATCGCCGCTCAAACCAATTTTTGCCGTCCTCTGAGCAATCGAGAGTGCTCCCTGGCTGGTGAAGTCGAGAGCAACCGGCGCTGTGGCATCCTCATCAGAGGCATCTCCCGCCGCAAGTGTCAACTGGTAGTCACCTGTCGCGCCAGCGCCATCAATCACACGGGCATAATAGATACCGGCATCAGTGGCGCGGAATGTCGCGAGCGCCTTCCCGTTAGTGGTCTCCAGACCGTCACCGATTGCAAGGGTCAGGTTGTTGGCATCAACAATCTCCACCATCGGACGGCTCAGGGTCGAACTGGCCGTTGCCTGCACCGTCACCGAGAGCACTTCTCCGGCGGAGGCGGTAAATTTAAACCAGTCAGCGTCCGCATCAGAGGGCACGCCAACAGAGTCAACCGCACGCACTCCATAAGAGCCATAAGCCCACTGAATCGCGCCATCCACTGTCTGATCAAGGGTGATCAAGGTCGCGCCCGGCTTGCTGTCGGAATAATCATCCGGCGCACGGGTCAACAGCGTATAACTTCCCGTATCGGTCTGACCATCGGTAGCCTTCACCACCAGATAATAAGTTCCCTGAGCGACTGGCGTGAACACCATGAAGGGCTCATGAGAGATCAGGCTGTTGTCACTGCTCTTCACCAGAGTGCCGTCACCAGCTCGAACTTCCAGAACCGGATCGAGCAGGGTGCCATTCCCGCTGTCGGAAGCCTGCACCCTGAAGACATAATCTTTCTGTGCGGCCAGAGTGATGCCGAACCAATCCTGATCATTATGCGTGAGCAACTGACCGACAAAACTGTCTCCGGGCGACAAGGTTACCTGGGTGCCCAAATCGTTCGGCACATCATCCGGCGGAAGATTGCGCAGATTGGCGGTTATCTGGTAGGTACCAAGCCCCTTCTCCTGATTTGAGGAGATCTCCAGAAAATAACTGCCGGTAACCGTTGGAGCGAGATAGAGCGCAGAGTCACTGCCAGTTGCTCCATTGTTGGCGTAATCAACCAGATGACCTGCTGCGTCAAATACTCGCAGGTAGGGATCAGCCAGTGTGCCCGCATGGCCCGACAACCCTTCAGCCTTGATCTGATAGACCTTGCCCGCTTCCATGTCGAGCCTGAAGAGATCATGGTCACCGGGAGCACCGATAACACCCGTGCCCGCCACGCCAAGCGAGAGCTGCCCCACACTTCCGGGATGTGCGGTTGCCGCACTGATTGTATCAACATAGTCGTCAGGCGGAGCAGTAACAACGCTCAACTGATAAGCACCCACATCATATTTGAAGGCGCTGCGAGCCTCAAGATAGTAAGCGCCACTAACCGTTGGCGTGAAATATGCCCGTGCATTCAGGCTGCCGCCAAAATCATCGGCTTTGAAAAGGATGGTACCGGCTGAGTCGCGAATGATGAGCAGCGGATCGACCAGCGGATCAAGCGTCGCGCCGTCGCTGATATCACCGTTCAAGTCGATAATATAGCTCTGTCCCGCAGTCAAGCCAACCTTGAACCAGTCGCTGTCACCATTGAACGAGATGAGACCCTGAACCGGCGTATCAACCTGAACACGGCCATTGGTCTGAACACTATTGCCGTAGTCATCCGCAAGTGACGAGCCCGTGATGGTATAGGTGCCCTTCGTCATATTGCCGGAAGCGCCCGCATCAAGGAAATACCAGCCGGAGTCGGAAGCACGATAGATCAGGCGAGCATCGGTGCCGCCACCGCCATTATTATCGGTAGCGAGCAGATTGCCCGTAACCGAGTAGACCGAGAGCTGCGGATCGCCAAGAGTATTGCCCATGGCGGAGCTGCTGCCGAGCGCACGGAAATCGTAGGTCAACCCCTTGTCGAGCCAGACCCTGAACCAGTCGTGATCGCCCAGCGCATTCACCTCACTGCTGACGGTAAAGGTCTGGCCAGCACTCCACTCAAGACGCTCTGTGGTGGAGCTGTTGCCAGCAATCATGTCGAGACTTTTCTGGGTCAGCGTCCAGGAACCGAGGTTAATGCCGCCAACATCCTGCACCGCCAGATAGTAAACACCTGTAGCAACCGGTCGGAAAATAATAATGTCATCGCCACCAACAGCATTCGACTGGATATCGATACCCGATTCAACCAGACGGCCCGCAGAGTCAAGTAGAGCAAGACTTGGATCCTGAAGCGTTCCTCCGCCGGAAGCCAGACCATTGAGATGAAACTCATATTTGGTTCCGGCAATCAGCGTCGTGCGCACCCAGTCAGCATCGCCCTCAGCGCCGATATAGCCTCGAACCTCCCCACCCTGGGCATCCATTGCGCCGGTGGTATCCACGCTGCCTGCATAGTCATCCAGATATTTGAGGGTGAAGGCGTAGTCCTGTATGCCGCCATCAAGGTTGTACTGAAGCGCTACAGCTCCTCCCTGGTAGGCCTTGAAGCCATCGGAGGTGTTGAAACCAGGCAGCCATTTCTCGGAGGCCGACATCGAGTTGTAATAGAGCGCACGAACCGAACCATTAACAAGGCTTTTGAACTGAAGCTGCTGGCCCGTAGCAACATCACTGAATTTGATATTCCAACTGCTTCCACCTGAAGAGGAAGCCTCTACCGCCAGCGGTGAATTCGGCGCAAGAGTTGATGCAAAAACGTCCGTGTCCAGGGCAAAATCTTTCTTGGCGGAGATGCGCTTGTCGTAATCGGCAACGGTCAGACCGGAGTACTGGTAGCCGACACCAAGATTGTCCGGCGCATCATCAATCTGAATCGTGGTATCGGCGAATCTGATATTCATCACCCCAACCAACGTATCTTTGCCATCAACAGGCGTGCCAAGAGCATGTTCAACGATATAGCTCGTGCCTGAACGGGTGAAGTTGTACTCCGCCATATTGCCACTGAATACCGCCGTATTGACATAACTGATGCTGTCATCACCGCGCCCTCCCTGAAACGAGCCAGTGCCATTGCCAGCATAGCTGTCGTTGCCTGTGGTGCCTGCAATCGCATCGCCGGTTTTGGTAAACTTTGCACCACTGCCATCAAAACTCCAACTGTTCAACTGTGCATCCGTCACCACCAGTGTGGCAGTGCCATACTTGATGGATTCAATGCCGTTCAGGGTTGTTTTGGTCAGATCGACAAACCCGTTGCCTGACAGGTCCAGAGTATCGATGCCATCTCCGCCATTGATGGTGGCTGCCAGATTGCGAACGTTTTCGACCCTGATGTTGTCATCGCCAGCACCCGCATTGACCGTAAAGCTATCGTCGCTACTGACGATCAGATAGTCATTGCCTCCGCTGAGCTGAATAGAATCGAAGGCGCTGACCGAGATACGATGATAGTTGTAAGCGGTGTCAAGCGTAATCGATGCAGTTGCCCCAAGCGTTATGTTGCTTGCATCGATATCAGAAAATGTGCCAGTCAAATTGAGTCTGCCAATCTTGCTTAAAAGATCGAAGTTGTCGAAACTAATGACATGACCGGTTCCGCTGATGACAAGGCTTGGACTGTAACGGGGAGAAGCATTGTTAATTGAAATAAATGATATTAACGAATTCCAAATCTCTGCAGTCAGAGAAATTATGAGCGTGCTATAATCAAAATGGTTGTTGACAACCATATGTTCAAGATTGCTGATTGCGCCAGCATTGATTTGATATGAACATGAACCATAACCATCGCAAACATTCAACTCTATAGTGTCGCTTCCCAAACCACCATCCATGATATCGCTATAGACCGTGCCACCCGTTAACTCACTCGCCTCCACCCGGAACAGATCATCCCCTGCTCCGCCAAGCAGTGTATCAACACCACTGCCACCAATGAGGGTATCGGCCCCGGCACCACCGTCCAGATGATCAGACCCACGGCCACCATAGATCAAATCTGCACCAACACTGCCACCGATAATGTCATCACCCCTGGAACCCAGAATACCCGAAATAACCGGCAGCGTGCTGTCCACCAGAGGCAAAAGAACTCCTGCTCCGTTGGTGAGTTGCGTTGAGCCCAATGACAATGTGGTCGACTCGCCACTAAGTTGAACCATCACCCCCTTATCCGAGAGGAAACTTGCCAGTTGTTCCGGTGTGAGAGTCACCGTGCCGCTGCCCAACAGTACTTCCAGCCCGGATAAGGTTGCGGCTGTCAGATTTTGACCGTCGCTGACCTGCAAGGTATCAACACCAGCGCCACCATCAAGCTGGTCACGCACCGCAGTTTTATCGGTAATCACCAGCGTATCGTCGCCATCCCCGCCGAACAGCGTATCAATACCAGCTCCCGTTACCAGCCGGTCATTTCCGGCATTACCACTCAGCTCATCGTTACCCACTCCACCAACCAGAATATTTTTTCCGGCGTTGCCAATCAGACGATCATCTCCACTGGAACCGGTAAGGCCAACATAAGGCGAATCCGCTGCAAGCGTGGTGATACCTGGCTCAGTGATTGAAAGGATATAGCCTGTTGATGCGCCTGAAACACGCTGAACAAGAGAGCCAAGAGCACTCCACTGGCTCCCAGTCATGGAGAGTGACTGCGCTGATACCTTGATCGCCTCAATGCCGCTCAGCAAGGCACCTGACAAATCCACATCAGTGCCCCGAATTGTTAGCGTGTCAAATCCTTCTCCACCGACAAGAGTATCTGTAACCAGTGACTTGTTGTCGATCACAAACTCGTCATTACCTGCGCCAAGGTCGGCATTGATAGCACCTGCGCCAACCGTCAGGGTGTCGCCGCTCACCGTACCGCTGATCTGGTAAGCCAGTGCATCACCCGTACGCCAGGTTGTGATCCCAATCGCCGCAAGGTGCGCCAGATCCACCAAACCACCACCAACAATGGAGAGCGCTCGCAAACCGCTGGTGCTGCTCAAGGAGGCAAGCTGTGTCGCCGTCAAAATAAACTCAGAGGGGTAGGCTGATGACTGAGAGTCACCTTTGATCACCAATGTCTCAACACTTTTCAGTTCCAGTCCCGAGAGATCAAGTTTCCAGCCGGATGAACTGGATCCCAAATATCCTCCCTTCGCACTGCTCACATACAAGGTATCCGACAGATCTACCTCGAAACGGTCAGTACCTGCGCCACTGTCAAGAACCCCGCTCAACCTATATATATTTCCTGAAGCATCAACACTGGTAAAAAACTTATTCCAGGAGTACCATGAATGTGTCTGGAGAACTATGACATCATCTCCTGCTCCTGCCTCAACAGTATCAGCACCATTACCCGAACCCACATTATCTTCTGAACCGAGGTAAATCGTATTATTGCCCGCATTGCCGGTCAACGTATCACTCTGATTGGTACCCCGGAGATTCAGGTTGCCTGCCAAGCCGCTGGCATCAATCGAACCTCCGCTCGCAAGATAGGGATCAAGCCGAAAAGTGATGTTTTGCGCCGTTGTAAAGCCAAGAGTAGCTACCTGCTGAGGTGTCAGCGCTGTTTGACCTCCGTTGCCGTCGAGCACCTCGACACCGGTAACTGAAAGGCCTGCCCAGTTGGTGTCGGAAGCAATCTTCAGCGTATCAATACCCGCCCCGCCATCGACCGTCGAGGTTGGAGATGCACTTGCTGAGAGGTCAATCAGGTCATCTCCATCGCCGCCGCTCAGGCTGTTGCGTCCAGCGCTCTCAGTAAGGATATCGTTACCACCGCCGCCAGAGAGGGTATCGTCACCCAATCCGCCAATAATCTGCTCATCAATACTGCTGCCAGTAACAACATCACTGCCATCCCGGGCATCAATATAGCCGGAAAGCCCTTCTCCAATAATGATATCCGCGCCAGTGGTGCCAAAGAGGACGTGATCCACCTTGATAGTATATCCGGCAAGATCACCCAACAAAGCAGAAGTGCCATTAGTCATATATCCCCAGACCTTAAGGTCTGCGCGTTGCGCTATACTCTGGAAGTCTGAGCCACTGCCCCACTGTTTTGGACTGACAATCCAGCTTTGCTGGTTGCCCGGAGAGAGACCAAAAGAGAATTGGCTGATAGTTCCGCTTGAGCCAAGGTTGTTGAAGGTCAGTACATCACTGGAACCTGTCTGATAAAACTGAAAAAGCAGAGTTCCGTTATAACTGCTCCCACTCGCAGCCTGCACGCTAATACGCAGGGAGGTGCTGGTCGAGATGTCGGCAGTAAACTTCTGCTGGAAGTAGTCAACATCAACACCCATCCAACTCAAAGTTACAGGCAGAGAACCGCTAATAGTTTGCCCGACCGCTACAGCGGTTTGCACCGACGTATTCGATTCCCGATCCAGAATCACATCACCATCAGCAAAACGCAACACCGGCACATTAACCAGCGTGTCAGTGCCATCCCGCCCGACAACATTGTCAGAAATACGAAGATTCAGGTTGCTGCCAAGCCATGTGGTGGAATAGTCTGCCCGGTTGCCCGTAAACACCGCAACGTTCGCCGTTCCAGTGCCGCCATCAAGCTCATCGTTACCCTTCCCTCCAGTCAGCAGGTCGTTATCAGCTCCGCCATCCAGGTAATCCGAGCGGTCAGAACCAGTAAGCATGTCACTACCAACACCACCCACCAAATGCTCATAATCACTGCCAGCAGTCAAAGCATCATTACCATCCGTACCGTCCAGCTCCCTGCGCAGAATAAAGCTGTAACCTTTGGAGGTCATGGGCGAACTGGAACTCAGTCCCATACTTAAAAAATAGATATCCAGAAAGCCGGTGGTGGTATAAACCCAGGTTTTACTTCCGTATGGATCAATATTTGAAGACCCACCATTCTTGCCCGATTCCGGTAAATACCCCCATGTCGAGCCACTTCCCATAGAAACAACGACCTTCTGCCCGGCAGTTGTCTGCAGCTTGAAGTAGTCCAGATCACCATAAAAATTCGCCCGGCCATTGACCCACACCCCGTACTGAATCTGGTAGTTGCCCGCATCCGGCAAATTACCAAAATCATCAACGACAAAGGTGGACTCAACCGTACCGTCAGGATGAACATATTGAATCGCCTGAATATTGCGCAGGGTATCAACTCCCTCATTACTTCCATCAATCGGGTCAGCAGGATCGGTAACAGAATCGGTCAACAGCACATCACCCGAAGCGTTCACCGTCCAGTAAAAGGCATCAGCACCACCGGCAACAACGTAGGTGTTATAGCCCGATCCCCCGTCAACCGTGTCGTTGCCCGATCCGCCAATGAGCGTGTCATTACCCGCCCCTCCCAGCAACGAATCGTTACCGGCCAAACCTTTGATGGTATCCTCTCCGATAGTTCCGGTCAGGGTTTCCCCGGTATTGACCGTTCCGGTAATGACAGAACCTTCAGACATGATCAAACTCCTTGAGACTTATGATGAAAAAATCAATCAGCACCATACCGTATAAGCGCGATCTTGCTGATGACAGAAAAATGGGTAATGACAAAATTCTTTTGAGAGCAGAAAGCTACCCCGGCACAAATCCGTCCGTGTAAACGACCATCAGTCGTAATCTTTTGCTCTCGAGCATAATGAACCACAGACTCATAACCAAAAGCCATTATAAGCGCTACACCGTAATTGATTCCGTAATAAAACAGCCAAGGCGCTCATGATTCAAGCAAAGCTCGATGCTGAATTACGGAATGACTTTTTGCTAAACGCTTACACGGAGCAACACTCCATCAGTATAAATCAATCGCAAAATTTATACCAAAAAAAACATCCATTATACTCCCACCTGTGTACGAGCGGCTCCTGACCGGCCACCCTGAATTCAAACAGAAAGCACCATAAATCGAACTCAAAATCAGCAATAATTACACTCCCAATACACAAAAATCATGCCGGAACAGCAGAAGCATATTGCTTGTTGAATCCATAAACCAGCGCTCACTCACCCCACCCAACTCCCATTAACATCTCCCATGACAATCCCGATCAGGTGCAACTCCTGATCCGCATTCAGCGTCACCGGCATCGGACTATCCGGCCAGACAACATGGGTTCGCGACATGGTTTCACTACCAACACTTTCCGGCACAAAGAGCCACGCCTTTACAGGCGCAGTGTTGAACTTGACCGCCATCTTCAGGATATTGAGAGCATCAGCGGCATTGACCTGCCCATCCTTGTTGACATCTGCCGCGAGATATTGATATGGGGATATGGCGCTTCCATCGCTATTCGGGTTTATTCCCACCGATATCTTCAGCGCAGCAAGAGCGTCACTGGCCTTGATGGCGTTACTTTCGACAGTGCCGGAAACTTTGTCGCTCGTCAAGGCATAACTGCCATCAGGCATATCAAGATGCTGGTAGAGACCATCAGCGCCTGCGGTCATTCTCTCCGAAACGATGCCAGCAGAGGGAGTTGATGCAATGGTGCTCGTGACACCTGTCATTGGAGCCCCGCCCTTCCAAAAGGTCACTGATCCCGTTACACCATTAAGTGAAGGTGCCTCACCCGCTGTGGTAAAATCGTACGACGGCGTTCCTGTACAGCTTTTACCTGCCAGATCAGTGACGCTGCCATCGGTAAAGGTGACGAAGTAGTGAGTACCTCCTGCCAGATCAGACGATGGGTTGATGGTCAGTGTACTACCGGAAAAGGCAAGATTCATGCTCGTGGCAGCGTCGTAGCTTTCGATAACTCTGCCAGGAGCGCTGCCGCTGTGGATTGCTATTGTCCCGGCACCTTTCTGGATCAGCCCGCTGAAGGCCAGAACAATGTCATTGCCGACAGGAACAGCAGCAGCCCCTTCAGTGGTACTCCAGTGCCCGCCTGTCAACTGGCTGCCATCAGCAAAGTCAAGAGTTGAGATATTGGTCAATACAGCATTCTGGTTCAATCCACTGCTTTCTGCAAGCGAAGTAATACCAGAGTCGCCCGACATAATGACATACTGAGCTGGAGTTCCAAGCAGATAGAGCGTATCGACACCGCCGCCGCCGTCAACCGTCACTGGATTGGCTGCTGTGCCGGATTGACTGATCAACGTCTCGTTATAAGGGGGGGGGACTATCAGAACGTAACCCCCATTATAAAGCGAACCATGAGGCAACTGATAACTCTCCCCAACACCACTCTCTGGCTGGTAGGTAACATCAATATTGGTGAGCGAGATGCCATTAATATCCACGCGGTCAATGTAGACCTGGGAGCCCGCCATAACCGGGCTGTCAATGGCCACCTTAATCTGGTTAACTGCGAAGCTGTCAACCAAAAAGTAGAATGGCACAACATCACTGCTGACAAGACCGGTTGGATCAACCCAGGCGCTTGGTGTATGGCTTAACTCCTGAGATCCCATATCAGCGCCATTGATATAAAAATGCACTGTTGGCACAACACCATTGGTGATGGAACCATTAAGGTAAATGGTAACCATGGCGGGAACCGTTTGCGATCGTGTTACTGCCGGGTCACGAACAGGCATACTGTTTTTGGCCGGGCCAGCATCGCCATACAGCGCTATACGATCGTCGAAACTGCTTCCAGTAAAGCTGGTTTGAGTTGCTTCAAGAAAATTTGTGCCACCAAAAGCGCTGGCAACAATAATGCCCGCTGTTTTGTCGTGTATGGTATAGCCTGTAGTATCAGATAACACGGGGAGTTGTGGCGGGTCATTATTCCAGAAAAATATGCCCGACAACCACTCTGGCGTTTTTGCGCCACCCCATGTATTGAAAAAACTCTGATACCAGTGCGCTTGCGTCGCATCGTCTCGTTGTGTGCCCGGCTGACCAATCAGCGCGTCAGTGTAGAGGCTCCTGTTCGCAGCTCCGGCAAAACTGGCCGCACCCGTTTCAGTAAAAATAAGCTGCTTGCCTGTTGTTGCTGCAATATCTGCCAGATACTGACGCCAGCCCTGCGCAATCCATTCGGCATCCAGTTGGGCAACCGTTGGAGTCGCCGCTCCCGTTGGAAAATCAGGATAAACATCGACGCCAACGTAATCAAGCTTATCCCAAAACTGGATCTGTGCAACTTCGTTATTTGAGGCATAGTGTACATCGCTGAATGCGGCATAGGTCAACTTGCCACTATAGACCGCACGCACACTGGCAATAATATCTTCCCAATAGGCAGTATACTGTAGCTTCGTTGCGGCCACCATCTCATTGCCGATTGAAAGCAACGGAACATTATAGTGCTGAGCCAACTCCGCCCACTGCACCATGTATGTTTTGTAGCCAGCAAAAAAGGCGTCTGGATTGGCAATCACCAGACTCGCGTCTGTAAGATTACCATAATCACTGCCGGTATATTGACCCATAGCAGGATTGAAGGCGCTGATCTGTGGCTTCAAAAAAACATTGAGACCTCTGGCTTCTGCTTCTGCAATGGCATGTTCAACACTGGCAAAACTTGCCGTCAGACTATAACCTTCAGTGCCCCTGATCCAGTCACTTATCCCTCCTGTTTCGAGATTGATAACCGATACACTGCCGAGTCCTGTATAGTTTGCGCCAGCGTCTACGGCACCGGCAAGCAAATCCGCATACCCAAGACCATCATAACCATTTTTACTATAAGTCGATATACTGATTCCACTGAAGGTAAATTCCATTGTTATTGTTTAGCAGTTCCTTGTAATTACGCCGCCCAGCTCCCATCAACGTCGCCCATCACAATACCGATCAATTGCAAATCCTGATCCGCGCCCATCGTCACCGGTATTGGATTATCCGGCCAGACAACATGGGTGCGCGACATACTCTCACTGCCAACACTGTCGGGCACAAACAGCCACTCCTTTGCTGGCGCTGTATCGAGTTTGACTGCCATCAGGCGGGGTACCTCGATGCCATAAATATCTGTACCTGCATTTGAATAGAAATGAAGTGTTCGAATCTGCTGGTCACTAAAAGCAACAGATTCGGCATTGTTGATCACAGAGGCTGACTCAACAGTCGAACCATCGGCGCTCATCTTCTGAACCTGATATGAATCCGCAGCAAGTTTCATCATTCAATAGTGTCATTACCAGACATAACGAAAAGTGGTTAAAACAATAAAAGAACAATCAAGGACTTCCGGGTACTCGTACCCACAACGTTGAGCAATTGACACAACCGGTACTGTGAAATAGTTGCAGACTTGCACAGTCCGGCATTACAGGCATCACTTTTCACTCAGCAGGAAACGCCACACTGGCACCACATTGATGATGCCGGATTCAACCTGAATCTGCTCATCATCCTTACGGGTGACAATGGTTCCTTCTGTCAGACTCAGCTCAGTCATAGCTTCTGAAAGCGCTGTAATTTCCCGTTTGCGGGTTTGCGGGTCAGCCATCGACTCGCAGACCTGTACAAGCATACGGGAACGATCCTGCCGCTGGGCGATGAAATCAACTTCCCGCCCGGATTTGTTTTTGTAGTAGAAGATATCCGGGGTAATCCGGCGAAGTGTGATGAATACCAGATTTTCCAGCAAGTAACCCGAATTGACAAGAATGCCTGAGCTGACCGAGGTCACAAGAGCGTTATCGATGCAGTAGATTTTTTTTGGATTGGTATTGGCGCGTGCCAGTGAAGCGTCGAAAATGCGCACAGTGAAAAAAATATACGCGTCCTCGAACCATTCCATATAATCAGCAATCGCCGATTTCGGCGCGTTGTGCCCCAGTGATTTCAGGTAGCCAGTAAGATTGTTGATGGAATACAAGGCGGCGGTGTTGTCCACCAGCCAGTGGGCAAGATCCTTGACCGCTTTAGGGTGAGCGATGTCGTGACGCTCAACAAGATCGCGAAACAACATTGCATTGAAATATTCCTGGTGAATCTTGATTCGCAGCGCCTTGTCGAGCCCGGCCACTTCGGGAAAGCCTCCAGTTTCCCAATATTCTTCAAACGCTTTCTGTATGGTAAGACGTTTTTTTGTCGACAGGGGGCCGTCACTGATAATTCCCTTGAAATCAAGAAACTCCTGAAATGAAAAAGGGAAAATCTCCCAGGAAAGAGCGCGTCCACGCATCTGGGTTGCTATCTCCTTTGAAAGCATCTGTGCGGAAGAACCGGTAAGAGTGACCTCACACTTTTCTGTGCGCATCAGGCGGTCAATAAACGGCTCCCAGCCAGAAACGACCTGTATCTCATCAAAAAAAAAGTAGACCTGTTCTGTACTCTTTTTTTCTGGATAAAGTGAAAAGAAGGCTTCGAGAATAACTCCAGGATTATTCTGCTGCAAGAGGCTGTGTAAACGGTCATCGAAAAAGTTCAGATAGAGAATGTTCTGCCGCAGTACTCCAACATTCAAAAGTCGCTGGATACGTTGGAACATAAAGACCGATTTACCACTCCGACGAACACCAATACAAACTGTGGCCTTGCCCGCTACAGAAGTAACATCAATTCTCCGGGATATGCCGATCGGCAAATCAACCTCCTGAAAATCAAGGATTATCTCTTTCAATATTTGGAACACGCTCTTTTATCCGGATTAATTTCTTTCCGGTTAATATAGTAACTGGAAAGATATATTACCACATCTGGTCAATTCATGCCGAGTCGAGAGTGTTATCCGAATATTCCGATAAAAGCGCCTCAGTCGTCAGGTTTGCTTCATCAATTCGTTTACAGAACTGTGGATTCAGCAATTCCATAAAGTTTTGCGCGCCTTTTAGCATGACGTGAGAATTTATCATCATAGAACTGCCCGGCTAAAACTTGCACCCATCCATACCACGCACAAGTTACAGGAAAATTTTGGCGTTCTGAAATCCAGATGCCATCTTCACCCGAATACATTTCAGCTTCTCTCACGCCGCTCAGCTCCCATCAACGTCGCCCTTCACAATCCCGATCAGATGCAGATCCTGATCCGCATCCAGTGTAACCGGTATCGGATTATCCGGCCAAACGACATGGGTTCTCGACATCGCATCATTACCCACGCTCTGCGGCACAAATAACCACTCTTTTTGAGGCGCAGTGCTGAGCTTGACCGCCATCTTCAGAATATTGAGCGCATCAGCAGCCCTGATTACTCCATCCTTGTTGACATCTGCCGCCAGGAACTGCCAGGGCGACACTTCGCTGCCATCCGAATTGGGATTCATCCCTACTGCCATTTTAAGAGCCGCAAGCGCATCGTTGGCGTGAATCGAGTTGCTCTCGGCAGTGCCCGACACTTTGGCGCTGGTCAGGGCGTAGGTGCCATCTGGCATGTTGAGATGCTGATAAAGACCATCTGCCCCTGTGCTCAAGCTGTCCGAAGCAATACCGAAAGTGGGAATGGTGTCGTTATTCAACTGGCCTGTGGTCAACAAGAGTTCAAAATGCGCCGGATTGGTCGGCGCGGTAAGCGTAAGAGTGCCAAGCTTGACCGGGCCCGACACAAGGGGGTTGCACCTATACTACCGAGGATGAATTGACCCGATATGCCCGTATTAGCCATGGAGATCCATCCGGGCGACAAGCCAGCCGCATCCTGCCATGTAGCTACTGAGCCAAAAGAGAGGGTAAATTCCAGTTGGGCACTCTCAATGGGGCTTGCTGAGGTCTCCCATAGTTCAAGAGTTCGCGTACCATCTGCGGCTAACTGAATATTTCTGAATTCGAATGGGTGGGCACCCGCGACCGCAGGAGCTGTGGTCAGGGTGCTTGTAACACCTGTAATGGGAGCACCGGTTTTCCAGAAGGTCGCCGAGCCTGTGAGATTTTGATGTAAAGGCAACACCGCCGTCGTAAAGTCGTAGGTGTTAGTGCCCGCAGAGTTATTACCCGCAAGATCCTTGACGTTACCATCTCCAAGTGTAACAAAATAGTGCGTCCCGTTGGCCAGGTCTGCCGTCGGGTTGATGGTAAGCGTATTGCCAGCAATCGTGAGGTTCGGGCTTGTCGCCACATCGTAGCTTGCCACAACAGCTCCAGTGGCCGAACCGCTGTGGATTTCAATGATGCCAGTACCTTTCTGGATAGCTCGGTCAGACCGATATTTCTGCTATACCGTTCAATGAAAAATCTCGCGATGGCTCAAGTCGCCCGGTTCAACAAAAGCTTAAAATATTGAGGATTGGCTGGAGCAGTGAATAGCCACCATATTCACCGCATGATATACGGCGATTTAACTTGCCATTGCTGCGAATACGAGTTATAATTACCTTAATTTAAGCAGTGATTACCATGTGGATACACGAACATCGGCACTGGCCCAACTTCACCTGGGATGCCGAAGCTATCGTTTCC
Source organism: uncultured Chlorobiaceae bacterium (assembly GCA_903937835.1). Taxonomy (GTDB): domain Bacteria; phylum Bacteroidota; class Chlorobiia; order Chlorobiales; family Chlorobiaceae; genus Chlorobium. The sequence goes on from CAJAAV010000234.1 coordinate 21,082, forward strand.
AGGTTAGCTGACGGACGCTATCGCCAGGGTCACTTGCTTGGCCGTATGGAAGTGCTTGGTTTTGAACTAAAACGAGAAGCGAACCTCAAGACGCTCACCAATGATGTTGTCACCTCTTCTGCCATCGAAGGTGAAAACCTTGATGCCCAGGAAGTTCGCTCATCGATTGCCCGTCGTCTGGGTATTGCTGTCGCCGGGCTGGTTCCCGCAAGTCGTCATGTTGAAGGCATTGTTGAAATGATGCTGGATGCCGCACAAGGTTTTTCCATGCCGATGACCAATGAACGACTGTTTAGCTGGCATGCAGCATTGTTTCCAACAGGCCGAAGCGGTATGCACCGCATCACCGTTGGCAGTTGGCGCACAAAAGATGCTGGCCCGATGCAAGTTGTTTCAGGCCCTATAGGACGGGAGAATGTCCATTTTGAAGCGCCGGATGCCTGGATACTCCCGGACGAAATGGCGGCCTTTTTGGCATGGTTCAATCAAAAGAATACGCTTGATCCAGTACTGAAAGCAGGCATTGCCCATCTTTGGTTTGTAACCATTCACCCTTTTGAGGATGGTAATGGACGTATAGCAAGGGCCATTGGTGACATGGCGCTTGCGCGTGCCGATGGCATTCCGGAACGTTTTTACAGCCTCTCAAGCCAAATTGAAACTGAACGGAAAGAGTATTACAACCAACTGGAAAGACAGCAACGCAGCACACCGGACATTACTGACTGGCTTGCATGGTTTCTGGATTGCCTTGGTCGGGCGATATCGAGGGCCGAACAAACACTTGGCAACGTCCTCTTCAAAGCGCAGCTTTGGGACAAGATCAACCAAAACCCGGTCAATGAAAGACAACGATCTGTTATCAACCGCATGTTGGAAGATGATTTCAAGGGGCATATACATACCTCCAAATATGCCAAACTGACCAAGTGTTCGAATGATACCGCACTAAGGGATATTCAGGATTTAAAGCTCCGTGGTATTTTTGTTCAAAACCCCGGTCGAGGCCGTACAACCAGTTATCGCCTGCCGGAGCAGATTGACTCATCACCAGACTTATAGTCAACAAGTGCGTTTTTGAGCAAATCCAGGAGCAAGACTATCGCTCCGTACTGAAGATCAACTGAGTATTCCTGTGAAAGTATTCCAGGAATTCGATTGCTCGACAATTCCATTACACTCGATACGCAGCGGATCTCCTGCCGCAACCATACCGAAAATAAATTCGTGCAGGGCACAACTTATAAAAAAACGCAACCACTCATGACCCTCACTTTTTTCAGCATAGCAAAATCACGCCACCCTGCTCACATCAACATCACCCTTCACAATCACGAGCAGGTGCAAATCCTGATCCACAACCAAAAGTTGTGTCATGACTGCCATCAACGTTATAGCATACCATGGAGGGATTTTCGTTGCGGGCACACTCAAACTCTCTCCCACTCAAATTTGCTGACGTTTCTTGCCTTCGGATCAAAAACGATACCAATCAGATACCTTTCGCCATCATACTTCTCGTAATATTTCATCTTCCTGATCTGCTCAAGCGGCTCCTGGTCGGTCACCTTGAACTCGAAGAGAAAAGTTCTTTCCTGAGTTTTCAACGTCAGGTCAATTCTGCCTTTGTTGCTCACATCCTCGGCGATAATATCAACCCCGATACTGGCAAAATAGGCATAGAGCACGCTGGCGTAAAAGCCCTCGTAACTCTCGATATAATTGTTCGTGAAATTATTGTAGGCAATGCTTGAGAAAAGTCGTTTGATAACGGGCTCCAGACTTCTAACATCTCCGCCGTTGATGATATCAAGCAGCTCACAGCGAATCGACTCTTTGTCCGAAACGGTAGTTATCTCCTGCAAAAGATAATCGTTAAAACTAATTTGCACCTCCTTGTTAGGAAATCCCAATTCATAGCTCACTCCCATGCCTGTTGAAAGCAATCGCTTGATGGTTAAGTAGCCAGCCTGAAACAGAATCGTTTCCAGATTAAGATTTTCAAGGTTAAAGCTATTGACTAATGATTCATTAACTCGCAGTTTATTTAACTTTGGAACAAAATAGTTGTTCTTTTTGATGAGTTCAATCAGAAATCGTGGTGTGCCTGTTTCGAACCAATAGTTTTTGAACATTTTTTGGTTCCTGATAAAGAGCAGGATATCATAAGGGTTATAAACCTTATCACCCAAAAAGTTATACCCGTTGTACCAGCGTTTAACTTCTTCCATATCAACGCCTTCGAGATATGGAGCAAAAATGGTGTCAACATCAGGCTGGGTATAGCCGCAGATGTTGCCGTAGTCAGGATTCAGGCTGATATCTTCAAGATTGTTCAAGCCGCTGAAAAGCGACACTTTGGAGAATTTGCTTACTCCTGTAAGAAAGGTGAAGCGCAGATACTCGTCGTTCTCCTTGATTTTTGTGTAAAAGTCACGCATTCCGTCCCGTATGATGAGAGCTTCAGGAATATTCTCAATATTGTCCAGAATCGGCTTATCATACTCGTCAATCAGAATTACAACCTTCTGCTGATATTTTTTGAATGCTTTTTGAATCAATTCTGCAAAGAAGTATTTAGCTTTTGATTTGTCTTCGCACTCCAGCTCAAGCCGTTCCTCATTGGATTTGAGAATATGCAGCAAATCCTCTTCAAGGTCGTCCTTCGAGTGAATCCCGCCACTGAAACTTATTTTGATGACTGGATATTTTATATCCCAATTCCATTGCTTTTCAATAAGAAGCCCCCGAAAAAGTTTTTGATTTCCCTCAAAAATATTTTTCAGCGTATCGAGAAACAGGCTTTTTCCGAATCGCCGTGGACGCGATAAAAAAATATATTCATATCGCTCAATCAAGCTACGAGCAATCTCCGTTTTATCAACGTACAGATAATCATCTTCGATTATTTTACTGAAGGTCTGTATACCTACGGGGAGGTTTTTCATAATGATGAATGATTAGTGATTGATGATGAATGTGATGTAAAACAACAATTCCCGCTTGCCAACCACCCCTCCTTGTTAAGGGGTGGAATTTGGAAATATACAAACAAAAAAAACTCTCCCCCTGCCAAGGGGGAGTACCCCGAAGGGGGGAGGGGGGTTTAAAATCACCCAACCGCCCCCCAACTACCATCAACGTCACCTTTGACGATACCGATAAGGTCAAGCTCCGTGTTCTGATAAAGATCAACAGCGATATCTGCCTCCGACCAGTCAACGTGGTTTCGTGTCATTGTTTCGCTGCCGACGCTCTCCGATACAAATATCCACTCATCGTGAGGGGCTGTCTCCAGCCCGACGGCCATTTTCAGGATGTTCAGCGCATCCGTTGAGCGAATTTTGCCATCGTGGTTGACATCTGCTGCCAAGTATTGATAAGGAGATACGGCTGTGCCAGTAGAGTTTGGATTGAGTCCGACCGCCATTTTCAGCGCTGCAAGTGCGTCTGCCGCTGTGACGGCACTGTGCTCAGTGGCTCCGGCAGCCCTCCCTGCTGTCAACGAATACATGCCGTCCTGAACATCGAGGTAGTGGTAACTGCTGCCACTCCCGGTGGTGGTGCTGTCGAACACGATGCCTGTGGTGGCAACTGCGTTGTTACCCAGCGTGCCGCTGTTGAGCAGCAGCTCCACATGCTCTGCATTTGTCGGGTAGTCCACTGTGAGCGTTCCCAATTTGAGCGTTCCGGCTGGCAAAGCGGCAGCGCCTGTTATACTGGCAAGCTGGAACTGGCCTGTTGCCGTGTTGACTGCCGACATCCAGTCGGAGGGTAACCCATCACCAGAGTTCCATGACGCAACCGCGCCGGTGGAGAGCATAAATTCAAGCTGAAGGCTTGCGATATCGCTTGAGGAGGTTGCCCATATCTCCACCGTATTGCTGCCATCGGCATTGGTATGGATGTCGCGGAACTCCACAAGCTGCGTGCCAGCAATCGGCATGGCGGATAACGTGGTGGTGACGTCGCTGATGGCTTCGCTGGTTTTCCAGAAGGTGATGTTGCCGCCAAGAGCGTGGTGATCGGTCGAATCGGCTCCGGCCGTAAAGTCGTAGCTGCTGCTTCCGGCGTACTCGTTGCCAGCCACATCCGCGATACTGCCATGGCTGATGGTGACGAAGTAGTGAGTGCTCTGCGCAAGATCGGAGGTCGGATTGATGGTCAGCGTATTGCCGCTGATAATGAGGTTGGAGCTTATTGCCGCATCAAAGCTTTCAACGACAGCGCCAGTGGACGAACCGCTGTGGATGGCTATTGTTCCAGCCCCTTTCTGGATTGCTTCGCTGAAGGTCAGCACGATGTCGCTGCCAACAGCGACACCCGTTGCGCCATCAGCAGGGCTGAAGGTGGTCACTGTGGGATTCGTGGTATCAGCTCCGTTGTTGCCGCTGCTTTCCATGAAATACGACGACATGATAATGGTTGTAGGGTTACTGCTGGTTCCGGTGA
>CAJAAV010000235.1 GCA_903937835.1 uncultured Chlorobiaceae bacterium
ATTCGGCCAGATACGATCCATCCTGACCAGTAATTCCAGTAATAAGAGCAACTTTCATGAGAAATTGGTATGGTTTTTCAAAAAATCGTTATACGCCAGCTTCAGCCCTTCCTCAAGTGAGACACTGGCCTGCCAACCGAGGTTGTTGAGGCGAGAGCTGTCCATGAGCTTTCTTGGCGTACCATCGGGTTTTGTGGGGTCAAATTCTATGGCACCCTCGTAGCCAATAACCTTTGCGATAGTCAGCGCCAGCTCTTTAATGGTGATATCTTCGCCTGAGCCAACGTTGATATGGCTTTGCATTGGAAAGGTATGGGCAGAGTATGTGGCTTTGTCAAGATTCATGACATGCACGCAAGCCGCTGCCATATCATCGATAGAGAGAAATTCCCGACGAGGAGTACCTGTTCCCCAGATGGTAACAACAGGCGCACCCGTGAGTGAAGCCTCATAAACGCGACGGATCAGGGCCGGAATGACGTGGCTGTTTTCGGGATGATAGTTATCTCCGATGCCGTAGAGATTGGTAGGCATAACGCTTCGGTAGTCCGTACCATATTGGCGGTTGTAACTTTCGCACAATTTGATACCCGCAATTTTCGCTATGGCATAAGGCTCGTTCGTCGCTTCAAGCGGCCCAGTGAGAAGCGCTTCCTCACTCATCGGCTGTGGCGCACACCTCGGATAGATACAGCTTGAACCGAGTAACAGGAGTTTTTGTACCCCAGCCTGCCATGCCTCATGAATAACGTTAGCCTCAACCATCAAATTCTGGTAGATAAACTCTGCCGGATAAGTGTTGTTGGCATGTATCCCGCCCACTTTTGCCGCTGCCAGATAGACCTCATCAGGCTTTTCCCGCTGAAAAAAGGCACGAACAGCCGCCTGGCTGGTCAAATCAAGCTCACGATGCGTTCGGACAACAACATCCTGCATACCCAACCCTGCCGCCTGAAGATGCCGAAGAATCGCTGACCCTGCCATACCCCGATGGCCCGCTATATATACTTTATGCATTCCGATTATTCCGATGGCACTATCAAATGCGTAAAAACATACATCGACAGAAAAACCGTAATCGCCACACCAATAATCAGGGAGAGCGTTTTGTGCTTGCGAGCAAACTTGATCAAGGTTTCCGTCGTGATCTCTTCATGGACCCTCTTATGATGCTTTGTCCGGGAACTATGCTGATGCTCCATAAACTCAGGGAAATAGTGCTCAACCGCCTCTTTCCACGGGCTGTCATACTGATCTCTGGGGGTATCAGCACTTTCTGCCAGCTCTGCAACTTGCTCAACCATCAGGGCTCCCGTCTGAATGCTTTGTTCATTTTAAATAATTTCCGGGTGGTAGCCGTACTCCTGAGCTTTCTTACACCATCTCCCACTCAAACTTGCTAACGTTTCTTGTTTTCGGGTCAAAGACAATGCCAATCAAATACCGTTCCCCTTCATACTTCTCATAGTATTTCATCCTCTTGATCTGCTCAAGTGGCTCACCGTCGGTCACCTTGAATTCAAAGAGAAAGGTTCTCCCGCCGACCACCAGGGTCAGGTCAATTCTGCCCATGTTAGTCGCGTCCTCGGCGATGATACCCACCACCATACTGGAGAAATAAGCATAGAGCACACTGGCGTAAAAGCCCTCATATCTCGCGATATCGTTGTTGGTGTAATTATTATAGGCGATGCTGGCAAAAAGTCGCTTTATAACGGGTTCCATACTTGCAACATCACCGGCCTTCAAGAACGCAAGCAGCTCACGGCGGATCGTCACGTGTTCCGAACCGGTCGTCATCGATTGCAAAATATATTTGCAGAAACTGATCTGCACCTCCATGTTGGGAAATCCCAACTCGTACATCTCTTCCATCTCATCCTCTATCAAGCGTTTGATGGTCAAGTAGCCGCTCTGAAACAGAATCGTCTCCAGATTGAGATCTTCAATGTCAAAGCTGTTGATGAGAGACTCTTCAGCAACCAATCCATTAAACCTGGGAATAAAATAGCTGCTCTTTTTGATGAGATCAATCAAAAATTTTGGTGTTCCAGTGTCGAACCAATAGTTTTTAAACCGGTGATGGTTCTTGATAAAAAGCAGGATATCGAACGGATTATAAACAGTGTCACCCAAAAAGTTATACCCATTGTACCACACTTTGACCTTCTCCATATCCACCCCTTCGAGATAAGAGGCAAACGTCGTGTCGAGGTCAAGCTGGGTGTAGCCACAAATGTTGCCATAATCCGGGTTGAGGCTGATGTCTTCAAGATTGTTCAGGCCGCTGAAGATCGACACCTTGGCGAATTTGGTCACTCCGGTGAGGAAGGCAAAGCGCAGATACCGGTCGTTCTCCTTTATTTTGGTATAAAAGTTACGCATTCCATTCCGAATGA
>CAJAAV010000236.1 GCA_903937835.1 uncultured Chlorobiaceae bacterium
GCATCGGTCAGATCAACATCGGTGAAGGCAATCGTGCCGCTGTCGGTCAGGTTGGCCGTCGGGGTGACCAGTTCAGTAACTGCGCCGGTAACATCGATGGCTGCAACCACCGGCGTATCGTTCGTGCCGGTAATCGAGATCGTTAACACCGCCACATCAGACAACGACGCACTGTCAGTCACCGTGTAGTTAAAGCTCTCGGTTAACGGCGTACTCCCAGTACTCAGATGCTGCACATCAGCAGAATTCTGGTCAAGGGTATAGGAATAAGCGCCTGTCGCCCTGGTCACTACTAGGGTACCATAGAGACCTTGTAGTGTCAGCGATGTACCATCATCGGTGGCCAGCAAACCGTTCCCTTCCATTGCCCCCTGGCGCAAACCAGTTACCGTCTTGGTATCCCCACTGTTTCCATCAGTATCGTTGGTTACCAGGTTGCCGGTAATCGGGCTGGCAAGAGAGGGTAGTGTCGGAGCCGTCGCATTATCTGTGCCCGAATTTTCTGTAACGGCAGCAGTATCATCTACAGCCACAGGTGCCATGGATCCCGACGCTATCTGTGATGTAGCGACTGATGTAACATCGGTTTCATCATAGCTGCCATCATCGGTGTAACTGGTCACCACCCAAACATACTTGCCTTCATCAGCATTGGCAAGAGTATAGGCGCTGTAAGTCGCTCCACTGATATCACTCCACCCAGTTACACCATCATTCGACACTTGCCATTTGTAAGTCGGCACGGCATTCACAAGGCCATCAGCATCGCTGATCGTGGCACTCAAGGCGTAGCCTGAAGCTGTAGAACCCGTAATCGTAACCGTACCTGCGTCATTCACATTGGCCACAAAAACGCTTGTGGAGACTGGCGCTTCAGCCACACCTCCGTTGTCAATATAGAACGCCTGCACGCGCATATACTGCCCCGACTCGCTCTGCGCCAGTGTCAGCGTACCAGCTTGACCGCGCGAGCCAGCAATATCAAGCCAGGTAGTATCGTTGGATGAAACCTGCCACTGGTAAAGCACCGTGCCGGAATAACCGTTAGCGTCCTGCGGCGATGATGCCGTCAGCACTTGACCCTGAGTTGCAGTACCGATGAACGCCACCGTGCCAGCACTATTCACACCCAGCCCACCAAGAGTAAAGCTGGTAGCGGAAGTAGAAGGTGTACCCGAAATGCCGGTAGACGAACCGGTAATGGTAAAATTAATAACGGGAATGGTCACCGGGCTACCACTAATAATAAGCTCGTTTCCCGTTGCACTGAGACTCAACCCATAGTAGGGAAGGGTATGTCCATTGGCTGTTGCAGTATAGGTGACTGTATCACCGTCAGGGTCAGTGAAGGGTTTGGCAAAATGAAGATCGACCGGGCTTCCAGGGGTCGCCATCTGGTCAGAGAGTGGTGACGTTAACACCAGCGGATCATCAACTGCGACCAACGTAAAGGTTTGGCTGCCAGCCACGAGCCCGCCGTTGGCATCTTCCACGCTGTAGGTCAACACAACGGTGCCATTGTAGTTGGAGGCCGACATGATGGTATAGGTGCCACTGCTGAAGGTTACCGTTCCGTGGTCGGCTGACACATTGACAACACTCAGGGTGTCGCCATCAGCGGTATCGGCAAAACCCAGCAGCAGATTTTCTGCCGTAACGGTATAGGCCACATCTTCTGTACCCGACAGCATGGTATAGGTTGCGGAACCTGTCGGGGCATCATTGACTGCGGTAATGGTGACCGTAAGGCTGTATGATGAGACGCTGAAGCCGGTACCATCGCCAACATGGAAATCAAGTGTAGCGGTACCATGAGCATTAGCCGCTGGAACAAACTTCAGCTTACCTGCTTCGATATCTGCCTTTGTCACATTGACCAGGGCCGCAACATCAGTAACCTGAGAGTTGTTGTAGTACAACGAACCTTTTGCAAAATCCGGCAATACCGTGATCTTGACCGCAGCCATTGGCTCATTTTCTGCATCAGCATAGGAACCAAAATCCGCCAGCGTCAGCACGCAGGCGGTATCTTCCAGAATTGTTATGCTGTCATCGCTGGAGGTCGGCCTGGAATTGACAGAATCGACAATAAAATTCTGCGTGGCTGCAAGAACGCCACCATGACCGTCGCTGATCTTGTACGTCAAATGAACCTGTCCGTGGTAATTGGCAGCCGGAGTGATATCGTAGCTGTTCCCATCACCATTCAGAACAACCGTGCCATAGTCAGCGACCAGATTGGAGAGTGTAAGCGTGTCGCCGATATCAGCATCGGTAATGCAGGCTTTCAGGTCTGCAATAGAGACGTTGTAAAGCGTGCTTTCCGTGCCATGCGCCAGCTCAGCGCTCGCCGATCCAATGGGGGCATCGTTTTTACCCTGGATAATAACCGTAATCACGGCACTGCCCGGAGCACTACTACCATCCTGCAAGGTGTAATTGAAGGAGTCCGTCAGAGTACCACTCACACCCAGGGCTGTGACGGCAGCAACAGTACCCAAATCATTATTCAGTTGATAACGGTAAGTTCCGGAAGCATCCAGCGTCAGAGAACCATAGGAACCATTCAAAGCAACTGAGAGTGTGCCAGGTGTCCCGCTACCTGGAGTACTACCGGTTCTCACCGAAACAACACTTTTGGTATCGCCAGTATCAGGGTCAGTATCGTTCGCCAGCACATTGGCCTCAATGGAAGTAGCTCCATCGATTATAGTGACCACATCGGCAACAGCAACTGGTGCGTCGTTGGTATAACTTATGTTGATATCGACATAACCGGTTGTCGTTATTGCGCCATCGCTGACCGTGTAGCTTTGGGTGATGGTGTGTACGCCTTTGAGGCTTGCATCTGATGCCGCAGTGTAGGAGAGTATGTGAGTGGGGATGTCCACACCCGTACCAGCATACATCAGGGTATCACTGTCTCCATTGTTGGTCGTCACCGTGCTTAGATCAAGCGAACCACTAAATCCTTCATTAACGGCTATGGTACCGAGGGTAGCTGTGGGGGCATGGTTGGTTGGTGTTGCAGCAGTCGAATAGGCGGTTCCACCAAAAAAGACAAAGCTGCCAGCATCATTTGTCAACACATTTACATCGATGCTAACCAGATTTTTTCCTGGGTCAACAGCAACCTTGTAGCCAAAAACAGCAGGATCGTTTTCGTATTCGTAATATCCATTAAGCGAAATCCGGTCCATGCCATCGATCAATTGATAACGACCGGCAACTTCAGTATCATCATACCAGTCCGGTGCTGTAAACTCACCAGATGTTGTCGACGTATTGTCCGAATACTTTAACGTCAGGGTGAATGTAGAGTCATAGCCTTCCCCTGCTCCGCCCGCAGAGGCAAAAACGTGCATTTCGTTGTAGCTGCCAATGGCAATGGGGGCACTGAAGGTTCCTGTGCTCTCTACTATATAGGCATTGTTACCATCTGCATTAAACGCTGCCAGTTGAACATCCGGATGAACATCCGGATGAACTGAATTCGCGGCGAAGAAACCATCATCCGGCATCCCCTGATTGGCTGGACGTTCATTCTCAAGCGCCACCTTAGAGCTGATCAACGCAGCGGAAGAATCGAATGCACCAATACCGTCAGTACCCCATACAACATCAGCGTTGTAAACAAAGTTGAGAGAAGCAGAGCCACCCAGCGAAAAAGTCTGCTGTTGAGCTGATAACCGTCCGCCATGATTATCGATTACATCGTAGGTGAGCTTTACCGTTCCTGTATAATCAATTGTGGGAGTGATGGTGAACGTGCCGTTGCCATTGTCTTGAACCGTGCCGTGATCTGCCGAGAGTTTGGTAACACTGAGCGTATCACCAATATCCCTGGTGTCGCTAAACCCTACGAGAAGGTTGGCTGCAGTGACAATATAGGGCGCATTTTTCTGGCCGCCCAGCAAGGTTGCCGTCGGCGAACCCATCGGCGCATCATTAACAGCATCAACAACAAAGGTCACGGTATTGCTGAGTACTGAACCGGAATGACCATCATTGACGGTGTAACTCAAATGTACCGTACCATTGAAGTTTGCCGTTGGAGTGAATGTCCATGTGCCGTTACTGTTATCGAGCAGGGTGCCTGTTGTAACACTATTTCCGTCCCTGGCACTTAAGTCAGTAAGTGACAACGTATCACCATCAACACCGGAAAACCCTTTGAGCAGCTCTGCTTCATTGATGATCCAGGCAATATCTTCAGTAGCATGTGCAAACGTTCCACTTGCGGCCCCTGTTGGAGCATCAGCAGCCGCATTAAGGGTGAAATTCTGTGTGGCTGCAAGAACGCCACCATGGCCGTCGCTGATCTTGTAAGTCAGGTGAACCGTTCCATTGTAGTCTGCATCCGGAGTAATGTCGTAGCTGAGTCCGTCATGCACCGCAACAGTACCGTGATCCGCAGTCAGTCCGGAGATGGTGAGCGTATCGCCATCAATATCGCTGATTCCACTTTTCAGGTCTGCAAGAGTAACATTGTAAACATGATCTTCTGTGCCAATCACCAGACTTGCATTCGCCATGCCCGTCGGCGCATTGTTGACGGCGGTGACGTTGAGAATAGTCTGGATGGTATCCGACAAACCACCATTGTCGGTGATCGTCAAGTCCAGTGTACGTGTCGCCAGCGGGGCAAGGCTGCTGTTGCCGTACTTCAACGCTCCAATAAGTGCGGAAATATTTGTATTGGTAGCATTAGCGTTAAGCAGCACTTCCAGATAATGTCCCACAGCGCCATTGTTCGATGGAGCGACTGTACCGATGACCGTACCTGCGTAGGTCACCGTGGCGCCATCGAAACCGATTACACCAGCTCCGGTTCCGTTGTCTGAAATGGTGAGGGTTTCAGTGCTGGTGCCACCACCATTCATGGCGATGTGCAACGTACCGCCGTTGTAATTTTCCTGGGTATCGGTAATCGGCAGAGTCAGATTGAGCAACTGCGGAGTACTTTTCAGATCCGTTTCGCTGAGCACAGTGCCGCCACTTATCGTGCCAAAAACTGGCGCGGTATTGCCGGGCATAGAGGCATAAACATTGACCGGCTCGCTCGTGAGATGTTCCACAGTACCGCCATGATCGGTCCAGGAGACCACAACGTTGACCGCCTTGCCGACATCACCCGCTTGTAGCGTATAGGAGGAGCTCGTTGCACCAGAAATTTCTGTGCCATTGGCGTACCACTTGTAGCTGAAAACGCCAAGGGTATCGCTATCGGCAATGCCTCCGGTGTTGGCGGTAAGCACACTTCCAGCGTAACCAAGCACGACCGTTTTATCATCAAACAGCAGCGTCGAGCCGCTCGTGCCGGAGCCATACTGAACTTTGAATATCTCTGGAACTCCCGCACCGTCGACATTGGTTCCAACAGTTGATGTGCCTGCGTTGGTGGCGTAAGTGCCCGACAGGTCGGGCGTACTGACGACCCCGCCAGTCTGTGTTCCGATAGCTGTGGAATTTTGCAGCTCGATAACAAAATTATCCATTGCCAACATCCGGGTGCCTTCTGCCGAGAAGTACACTCGGAGAGCTTCAGCAGAGCCTACATTGATGTTGGTTACTGTCGTCGAATGCTCTGTTAGCAACGAGCCAACAGTTCCTGAAGTATCACAGTTGTATATCTTGAAATTCAGGAGATAGGTATTACTGCCTTGCGCCGTAACCGTAAAAATAAATTTGTACCAAACACCAGTAGAGGCAATCCCGCCATTACTCCATGTAATAGGTGTGTCACCCGATCCTATTGGCGTATTATTGATAAAGCCTCCGCCACCTCCATGGAAAAACACGCCAAGATTATATCCTGCAGGGGCTCCATAGTTTCCTGCATTCGAATCAGTAGTTTGTGTTGAAAAACCGAGTGCACCATAACCACTATTACCGCCACTCTTAAAAAATGCAGAAACGGTATAGACTCCATTTGTGGTAACAGTGTATGATTGATTGGTGGTCCAAACTTGATCTGAACCACTGGATATAGCTACACCCGCACCACCGCCGAGCCCTACATATAAATCATGTGTAAATGTTCCTGTAGCTGGAACACTCTGTGTGAAATTGTCAGTAAAAGCTGCCGCATTATCAAAGGTTTGCGATATCAGCGTGTTGGCGGATGGCGCTACATAAGTCACATCCGTATCCGTGAAACGAACCTGTGTGCTGTTGCCAACCTCAACAACAGCGGTATTCCATTTTCCGAACGCACCATGGGCGGCAATCAGTGAAGCCACCTGTTCTGGGGTTTGATTCGCACCGATAGTCACACTGGCGCCATCCAGAACAAAAGTACGCGCCACGCTGTCGGTTGCCACAGCCTGAAGCAGGAAGTTACTGACGCTGGATTCAACAATTGAGGGCAATGATACCAGCGGCTTGTAGGTACCAGTGAATTCGGCAAGAGTGATATTGGTTTGGTCACCGTAAGCACTATGGGTAAACGTGACCTGGCCAGCAGCCGTGCGGGCAGCGGTCCAGTTGCCAAAAAAGTCACCGTTTAAAGCCGAGGCAATGGCATCTGCCGTTGCAGATGCAGCAATATCATGGCTTACACCTTGAAATTTCAGCGTCCGGGCCTGACTGTCGTTGTTGGCCAGATTCAGCACAAAGGTTTCATGAGTGCCTATGCCATCTTGTACCTTCGTAATGACTGGTGTGCCTAGATAAGTGCCAGCACCGATGACATTGCTGACATCAGTAAGATTGCCGTCACTCTTTGACGTAAAACGTACGGTGTCACTACCAGCAGATTCAAGCGAAACGGTGTAGCCAGCCGTATCACCGGCAGCCACCACTGCGGCGGCAACCTGTGCGCCGGTCTGTGTTGTGTCGATGGCAAGAGCAACAGTGCCCGTCGGCGCGTCGTTGACGGGGGTGACGTTGAGGGTCAGAACGTAGTCGGTTGCGCTGAAGGCTGTGCCGTCGCCAACTTTAAAATCAAAGTGGGCAGCGCCGTTGAAGTTGGCAGTCGGCCCAAACTTCAGCTTGCCTGCTTCGATATCAGCCCTTGCCACATTTGACAACGTAGCAATATTATCGACGGCAGTATTGTTGTAAAACAGTGTACCGTTGGCTGGAAGCGTCGTAACCTGCACCGCTGCCAGTGCGGTGCCATCAGCATCGGCAAAGGTACCAAAATCCTGAAGCGTCAAAACATGGTAGTGGTCTTCGAGTATGGTGATGCTGTCTGCTGTCGATGTTGGCAAGCCATTCACAGGCGAAGTCTGGGTGCTTGCTGCGCTTTCTGCCGTGCCGCCCGCATCGGTGTAACTTGCCACCACGGTGATGACCTTGCCAACCGGCCCCTGTGCCAAGGTAAGTGTCGTGCCTGTCGCAGCATCAATTGCCGTGCCGTTGGCATACCACTGGTAGGTCACCGTCAGCGAAGAGGCTGGCCCGTCGGCATCAACCAGGGTATTTGATGCTGTCAGAGTATCACCTTGCTGCAAAGTGGTCGTTGAATGACCATTATTAATGGCGATCGTGACGCTGCCGCTGGGCAGGTCGTTCATTGGAGCTGAGAGATCCAGGAAAAAAATATCGCTTGCAGAGGATGCGTGGTCATCAGTCGCCGTCACCCTCAGATATATATCTCCACTTCCCGCTGGCGGATTGCCCGTGAAAGTACGGGTAGATTCGGTGAAGCTCAGCCATGAAGCATTCGTCGCCAGCGTCCCGTTGCCCACCAGCGCACCGCCAACATCGACAACTTGCACCGTGTAGGTCAGCCCGATACCTTCAGCATCGGTGAAGCTGCCTGCCGGAATCTGATAGCTCCATGAACCACCGCCAGTGAAACTTTGGTCGGAAATGGCTACGGCAAGCAGCGGAATGTCGTTAGCGCCGCTGATGGTGATATCCAGCGCCTGTGTGCTGAAGGCGCCTGCCGGGTCAACCACCTTGAAGTCAAACCTGTCGTGCACCGTTGTGCCAGCCGAAAGGGCGTTGATAGCTACCAGATTGCCGGGTGCATAGCTCCATACACCGGTGTGGCTGTCGAGAGTCAGGGTTCCGTAGAGACCGACTTTGGTTACAGTGGTTCCACTGACGCTGCCTCCACGCACACCAAACGCTGCGGTACCGATCAAGGTGCTGTCAACATCAGCAGCAGCAAGCGTGCCGGTCAGCGAACCACTTGATGCCGCCAGAGTACCATCGTAAGCCGAAGTTTCAGTAATTGTCGCCGCACCCGCTGTACTCGTAAAGGTGGGCGCATCGTTGACGGCATTCACGGTGATCGAAATGGTTTTAGCCACCACCGAAATGCCGGATGCGGCACTGGCAGTTGACGCATTGAACGTCGCACGACTCCCTTCGAGTGCAGCATCGGTTCCATTGATGGCGGTATAACCAGTGAAAGCACTGTCCGTTGCATGAAAAATCAGAACTGGTGGCACTCCATTCCAGTTCAGCACCGGTGCAAAATGCAGTCTGGTAATTGCCGAAAGAGCCAGACCCACGCTCTCGTTGACCGAAGTACCTATATCGAACCAATGGGTACCATCAACGGAGTATTCCCATTTACCCTTATCGGTAGTAACACTATTACCGGTAATAACAATACCGCCAGGTATATTGCCTGTATCAACATCAGAAAAAAGAGGCGTAACAAGGGTCGCAACCGAGCTGCCAGCGTTGATGACCGAGTCTTCACTGATTGCAGCCATGATAGCATTGGCCGATAACACCGGATTGTCGTTGACCGGAGTTACGCTAACAGGAACCTGTGCCGGTGTTGAAGAGACAAGTCCTGAATTGTCACGTGCAACCACCGTAAAGGCATTCAGCGTTCCATTGGCGTTGGCCGCAGGTGTCCAGTAAGCATTGATAGTGCCTGTAATGACATCATTGCTGCTTGCCACCCAAGCTGTGGCTGATTGCGAAGAGGTGCCCAAAAGCAAGGTGCCGGATGTGACAGCTTTGATGACAAAAGCATCAACGGAAACATCATCGGCTTCGTTACCAGCAGCCTTGAGATCAACCAGAGTCAATTCAACAGTGTTATCCTCGGACACACTGTCAGCCGCTCCAGAAAAGCTGGTCAGCGTCGGCGGAGTATTAGCCAAAGGATCTATTGGTGGAGGAGCGCCACCGGCGGCAATAGTTTCAACCATACCGGCAGAGTCAGCAGCCAGATTGTGCAGAAAGATTTTGTTGCCATCCACAGAGTAGTTGCCCTCAAGCCAATTTTGATCAGCAATAACCGTCACCCTGCCCTTCAGCAACGCCTGATCGGCAACAACTACACGGCTGTTGTCATCCACGACAACCGCTTTCGAAATAGCTGTATCGATAGATAATGGGGCAAAAGTAGCCGTTTGGAAACTGACCACGCCAGACATGAGTGGCGAGTTACTTAACTCCTTGACACCGTCCGCCAGGTTATCGTGAAGGGTATCTGAAATCGCTTCAGTCACAACCGATATATTCCCGCCAAGAGCGCTGATAACCGCCGAGATGTTGGCATTCGGAACAGGCGCATAACCCGAGTGTTCTCCGATAAAGAAAATACGGCCACCCGCATTCAGAAATGTGCTGAACACCTCTGTCTGTGCCGAAGTGAACGCATTTGGTGGCTGAAAGACGAACAGCAGATCAAGCCCGGACAAACTACCACTGGCAACTGAATATCCCACCAACGATGTTGTATAGTGAGAGGGATCACTGTCGTAGTAAGTTTTTGCGTTCTGGATGGGATCGCCAGAGTTCCACCACAGAAAACCAACATTGACTTTCCTGTTCGCGAAAGGCAGTTGAGTGGCGCTTGGCCCGGTTGTTACCGTAACGGTTGAGGTTACAGCAAGAACCTCCGAATAAGCATCAATATTAATGGAAGTCGCCTCCACCACCCCGCTCTGCGCCTCCAGCACCCAGTCGCCACCCAAACTCGCCGCACCAGTCGGGTCAGTGCTCGCCGCCACATCAGCGCCGGTCGCCACTGCCAATTCGTCAATAAACGCATGGCCCACATCGCCCGCCGCTACATCACAGCCGTACAATAACAGATCGCCATTCACAGTCAGCGAAGAGCCGATCTGGGCCAGCGTTGCCGAGTAATCGTGCAGGTTGTCGCTGGTGAGCGTGGTTGTTCCAAGCAGAACGTGCCCAGCGCTGCCATGGCTCAAAATATGGATGGCATCAAAGCCCGTACGCCCGGCGAGGAGATCCGCCATCTGAGAGAGCTCGTCGGAGTGTGCGTCAAGAATGTGAACTTCAGAACCAGCCTTGACACCGTCGATCAGTGTCTGGAGATCGGGCAAGTCTCCGGAGATGAAAACGATTTCATGAAGAGGATGGTAAGCAGCAGCAATATTCTGCTCTACAGGCACAGCGGCAACGTCAACAAAAGTAACCGTATAGCCTGTTACTTCGCCAGCGCCGTCAACAATATTGTCGATCATTATAGTAAGTAATACATTTGGAATCGTGCTACTCAACTTACTCATTAACGCAAATAAGTATTAATGAGTTCGATAGCTAATTATCCGGATTTTTGCAAGGGGAAAATCAGAGTCTGTTTGCTACCGACTTCACCCACAAAAGCTGACGGGGCAAACAAACAGTTTTTAGATCGTAATGGGTTTGAGCAAAAGCACGGGCGTTGGTACCCAGCCTTGCCCGCTCAACTGGATCGTCGAGCAGCGCACAGACTTCGTTCGTCAGCCCTGTAACATCAAAGAACGGTATCAGGCGCCCGGTTTCGTTGTGCAGTATTGCTTCGTGCAGCGGCCTGGTGTCGCTGGCCACAATCGCGCACCCGGCGCTCATTGCCTCAAGCAGGCTCCAGGAGAGAACAAAGGGGTAGGTGAGATAGACGTGAACCGTTGAAAGCTGCAAAAGCTGTAAAAACTGCGAATAAGGGATGGTGCCGAGAAAATGAACCCTTTCCCAGTCAGCATCACTGATCTGCTGGCGAACTTCTGCGACAAAAATCTCTTTCCAGGTTTGTCCCTCCTCTGGCCTTGCTCCATAGCTTACGTTGCTGCCGCCCACAATCAGCACCCGAGCATGGGGCCTGCGCCGCAGAAGTTCAGGAAGAGCACGCATAAAAATATGGTATCCTCGATAGGGCTCGAGATTGCGGTTCACGAAGGTAATCACTTCATCCTGCTTCGTCAGCGTCACGTTCTCATGAATGGCCATGGTGACGCCCGGGTTTGGCGCAACCATGGCGGTGTCAATACCGTCGTGTGCTACGGTAATCCTGGATCGAAAAGGTTCAGGAAAGGTGCTTGCCTGCCACTCTGTGGGCGAAATTCCTGCATCAGCCACCTGAAAGTGCAGCAGGTTATTGACATTCTTCAGACGCAAACGGCAGGCATCCGCATCGTCCTGAGCAGGAAACTCTTGATCAAAACCAACATCAGCGCCTTCTTGGTGGTAGTAAAACTCGCAGTAGATACCCAGCTTTGCCTTCGGCCAGACATCCTTCAGAAAGAGACTTTCACCCCAGCCGGGATGTGCAATGATGATGTCAGGAGTAAACCCTTCCGCCTTTAATTGCCGAGCCGCTCGAAAACAGGCCTCTCCACGAATGATTTTTGTCTCGAAATCGCTTGCCCAGGGGTGAATGCCCTTTGTTGTCCCCCGGTTGGCCGCATAAGAGCGCAGCTTGATACCATGCCATTCGGCGACCTGTACCTTTTTCATGGTCATGGCGATCACCCTTTTTTGTGGGTCAGCCGCCAAGGCTGGCGCAAGAAACTTGAACTGCCCCGGAAAATTCTGGTGGACAAAAAGAAAGTGCATAACGCTCCCGGCCTGTTGTTGCAAGCTTATAACACTTTAAAGTAATATTTTATATCCACATATAAAGCCTTAAGAAGATTTCTGCCAGTTTCAGGGAAAAAATTTGTTCCGGGCAACATTTCAAAATAAAAAGGACAGAAATGTCTGAAATCTTATTATATTTTTATATAATATCCTTATTTATTTAGGAGAAAACTTCTCTTCTCCAAATAAAAACCCTCGCGACGAGACTTTTGGAGAGTATTTTGTTCACTGAAGAAACCATCAGAACATGCGAAGAGAGAGCACGGCATCTTCTCCTTCGGTGATCAAGCCCTGGATCATCGATACCACCCTGAGAGATGGTGAGCAGGCTCCCGGCGTTGTGTTCAGCGCTGCGGAAAAAACAGAAATTGCCTCTCTGCTTGCCAATATCGGTGTCAATGAACTTGAAATCGGTTACCCGGCTATCAGCGTTGATGAACAGAACGTCATCAAAAAAATTGTAGCGATGAATTTGCCGGTACGTCTGACCAGTTGGGCCCGTGCAAAATGGCAGGACATTGAGGATGCCTGTATCTGCGGCACAGAAGCGGTTCATATCAGTTTTCCTGTCTCCGACTTGTACCTGCAGCTTATGCAAAGAGATTATGCATGGGTACAGCAACAGTTGCAGGAACTTGTTCCAAAGGCGAAAAAATATTTTAACATTGTCAGCGTCGGAGCCCAGGATGCAACACGTGCAGAGCCCGAACTGCTGAAAAGTTTTGTGCTTGATGCAACGGAATGCGGCGCGGACAGAATACGAATTGCCGATACCGTGGGAATTGCAACTCCCCCGTCGGTGATGAACCTTGTTGGCTGGCTGAAATCAGCAACGCCTGCTGCTCTTGAATTTCATGCCCATAATGATCTGGGGATGGCAACAGCCAATGCGTTTACAGCTCTGGAGGCTGGATGTCAGGCGGTCAGTGTTTCGGTAACCGGACTTGGTGAGCGCGCAGGAAATGCCGCGCTGGAAGAACTTGCCATTGCCTTGAAACTTTCGGGGAAATATAACACACGCATTGATACCCGACAGCTTTCGCACCTCTGCAAGGTGGTAAGCAAGGCGGCGGGAAGAGTTATTGAAGCTCAGAAACCGGTTGTGGGGAAATCGGCTTTCCAGCATGAATCGGGTATTCATTGTGCAGCGCTGCTGAAACATCCGCTCTCTTATCAGCCGTTTCTTCCTGATCAGGTTGGTCGCGACAAGCATGAGCTGGTGATCGGAAAGCACTCGGGAAGCGCCTCATTGCAGCATTTTTATTCAAACAGGGGGATCATGGTCACAAGAAATGAAGCAAATCATCTTTTGGCGATTGTCCGCACAACTGCCACAGAAAAGAAACGGGCACTGCAACCGGAAGAACTCGACAGCATTTACAGTACACTCTTTGTTAAACACTGAGAAACTTATATCGTAAGTATCATGCTCATAACACGGGATCAGGAACATAACAGTATCAGCCTGCTTGCTGAAGTCAGCAGAACAATCACCAATGAAGATGATATCAACAAGGTGTTAAGGCTTGTTCTTTTCATCATGTCTGAAAATATGAACATGCTCAGGGGGATGATCACCATTCTTAACCGTGATACTGGCGAAATTGTTATCAACGAATCATTTGGACTGACGGAAAAAGAGAAAGAGAGAGGTCGTTATCAGATTGGCGAAGGAGTTATCGGCCATGTGGTTAAAACCGGCAAGGCGGTTATTGTTCCCTCTATTATCGACGAACCGCTCTTTCTCGACCGAACCCGGTCACGGAGCAAGGCGAAAAAAGAGAATCTTTGTTTTATCTGCATTCCTATCAAAGCTGGTACGGAGATCATCGGAACACTGAGCGCTGACCGCCAGTTTGAACCTGCATCGGTAGACGATCGAACAAAAAAAACAAAAGCAGGCGAAGAAAGCCTCGACATGTTACAGTACTATGTTGACCAGCTCTCTATTATCGCCTCCATGATTTCCCAGGCTGTGCGCCTGAAGCAGATTGCCCATGAGGAAAACACAAAAACGCCCCATGAGACAAAAGTCACCGGAAAGTCTTCTTCACCACAAAGGCGCGAGGAAGAAGAGCAAGACGATGAAACCATGTCAGCGGCAGAGCGCCCGGCAAATATCATCGGCAATACGAAACCGATGATTGCCCTCTATAAAATGATTGACAAGATTGCAAACACCAACGCAACAACGCTGGTACTGGGGGAAAGCGGTGTTGGCAAGGAGCTGGTGGCAAGCGCTATCCATTTTAAAAGCCGCAGGGCCGACAAACCGTTCATCAAGTTTAACTGCGCAGCATTGCCGGAAAGTATCGTTGAAAGCGAGCTTTTCGGACATGAAAAAGGAGCCTTCACCGGAGCTTTGGCTACCCGTCACGGCAGATTTGAGCTTGCCCATAACGGTACCATCTTTCTTGATGAAGTTGGTGAGCTGAGCCTCTCGGTCCAGGCGAAACTGCTCAGAATTATTCAGGAAAAGGAGTTTGAACGGGTCGGAGGATCAAAAACTATCAAGGTTGATGTGCGGGTCATTGCAGCAACAAACCGAAATCTTGAGGAGTTGATACAACGCGGACTGTTCAGGGAAGATCTTTATTATCGGCTTAATATTTTTCCTATAACGGTGCCGCCGCTCCGTGAACGCAAAACAGATATTCTGCTGCTTGCCGATTATTTTGTGGAAAAATACAATGCGGCAAACCATAAAGGAATTCGGCGCATCTCGACCACCGCTATCGACATGCTCATGCGCTATCACTGGCCAGGCAATGTTCGCGAACTTCAGAACTGTATGGAACGGGCGGTCATTTTGAGCGAGGATAACGTTATCCACGGCTATCACCTCCCGCCGACGCTCCAGACAGCCGAATCCAGCGGAACCCCCTATACCGGCTCGCTGCTGCAGAAACTTGACGCCATTGAAAAGGAGATGATCATGGAAGCACTTAAACGCACCAAAGGCAACATGTCCCGTGCTGCAGTGCAGCTTGGCCTTTCCGACAGAATCATGGGACTGCGCATCAAAAAATTCGATATTGACTACCGAAAATTCCGCTGAAAAAAGCCACCCCCCTCTTTTTTGGTGATAACGGAGGTAGAAGTGGCTTCTAAAAAAGGTGTCTCAGGAACGAAACACTCTGTATGCATTGATAAGAGCGTTGGTTGAGCTGTCGTGCCCGGAAACTGTTTCACTGCCCTGAATTTCAGGAAAAATAGCTTTGGCAAGCTGTTTGCCAAGCTCAACGCCCCACTGGTCAAAGGAGTTGATCTCCCATATAATGCCCTGTACAAAAACCTTATGCTCATACATGGCTATAAGGCTTCCGAGAGTAAAGGGATTAAGTTCATCGACAAGAATGGTATTTGTCGGACGATTTCCGGGAAAAACCTTGTGTGGCAGCAACATGCTCAGTTCTGCATCGTCGCAACCAGCGGCTTCAAGTTCCTGGCGAACCTCCTGCTCGTTTTTGCCTTTCATGAGCGCTTCAGTCTGCGCAAAGCAGTTGGCAAGCAAAATATCATGATGCTCCCCGACAGGGTTCTGCGTTTTGAGAGGAACAATAAAGTCCGCAGGAATGACATCCGGCCCCTGATGCAGAAGCTGAAAAAATGCATGCTGGGAGTTGGTGCCCGGTTCGCCCCAAATCACGGGGCCAGTTGCGTAGTCCACGGCGTTTCCCTCACCATTGACCCGCTTGCCGTTGCTCTCCATGTCAAGTTGCTGAAGAAATGCAGGAAAGCGATGCAGATACTGGTCATAAGGAATAACCGCGTGTGATGAAAAAGCAAAAAAATTATTGTACCAGATACCAAGCAGTGCAAGCAGAACTGGAATGTTCCGTTCAAGCGGCTCGTTACGAAAATGCTCGTCCATTGCATAAGCGCCATTGAGCAGCTCCTGAAAATGATCAAATCCGAGGAAAAGCGCAATTGAAAGGCCGATAGAAGACCAAAGGGAGTAACGTCCGCCAACCCAGTCCCAGAACCTGAACATGTTGGCTTCATCAATACCAAACTCGACAACTTTTGTGCGGTTGGTTGAAACGGCCACGAAATGTTTTGCAATATGCGATTCGTTTTTGGCATGAGCTAAAAACCACCCACGGGCGGTCATCGCGTTGGTAAGTGTCTCCTGGGTGGTATAGGTTTTGGAGGCAATAATGAAGAGTGTGGTTTCGGGATTGAGCTTTTTCAGGGTTTCGCTGATATGAGTGCCATCAATATTGGAGACAAAATGAACCTGAAGCTGACCGTGAGCAAAAGGGCGGAGCGCCTCGGTCACCATACAGGGACCAAGATCGGAGCCGCCGATACCGATATTGACCACATCGGTCATCCTCTTTCCGGTATATCCTTTCCATGTTCCTGAAATCACCCTTTCGCAACAATCCTTCATTTGGGCAAGCACGTCGGCGATTTCCGTTGAAAGATCAAGACCGTCAATCTCAAGTGAATACCCTGGAGGCCTGCGAAGAGCAGTATGCAGAACCGCGCGCTGTTCTGTATAATTAATTGGCTCACCAGCAAACATCTCGTCACGCTTTTTTTCGAGCCCGGCATTGCGCGCCAGGTCGATCAGTAACTCCATGGTTCGGGGGGTAATCCTGTTTTTTGAATAGTCGAGCGTCAGCCCTTCCCATTGGATTGAAAACCGTTCAAACCGTGCACTATCCTGGAGAAACATCTCTCTCATCTGCAGTGTCTCGATCTCAAGTTTGTGTGCCTGAAGTTTGCGCCATTGTGCGCTTTGTGACAAGTTCATGATGTGTTACCTCTTTAGAGTGTTAAGCTGAACATAGAGTAAGTCGCCTGAATAAGTCAACAGGGAATATAACGCAACGTAAGAGTAGAGCCATCCAGATCATTCTCAAGACTGATAATTTCGGCAATACTCCGGATAATATAAATCCCTCTTCCGGATAATTTGAAAAGATTCTGGAGATTGACGGGATTGGGCAATTCATCAGGATTAAACCCTTTTCCACAATCTTTGACAGAGGCCAAAAGAACGCCTTCTTCGGCAAGTAACCGAATGGATACCGTCAGATCACTCTGTTCCTTGTTTCCATGCCTGATGGCATTGACAAAAGCCTCTTTCAGCGTCAACTGAAGCCCCTCAATAAACAGCGCACTGTACCCCTCCCCCTGTGCAAATGATGAGATGAACCTGCGCAACGATTCGTATTCTGAATACAAACCAGGCAACACAATATCAGCTTGTTTCATGAGATAGACCTCATTTTGTCATAATCTTATGAGCTAGCCTTCAAATTACAACCGAACGGCAATTCGGAAATAATTAAGGATTATAAGTTATATTTATTAACTTTTTTATGCTAAAACTTAAATATTATTCGGTAATTTAGGTTGTTGGATAATACTTTTAACTAATTATATTAAAACCGTTTTTTTAAAGCTCATACAAAACCAAAAAAAGTATAAAACCAATGAAAAAAACAGCAAAACTCTTAAGCCTCGCTGTAGCTCTTTTTGCAGGATTAAGCGGCACCGCCCAGGCTGAAGGATTTAAAGTTGGCGCTGATGTGGTCAGCAGTTACGTCTGGAGAGGTGGAGATTTGGGTGATTCACCAGCAATTCAGCCAGCTCTCTCTTACACTTTTGAGGGCAGCGGTGTTGTTGTTGGGGCATGGGGTTCATACGCACTGAGCGATACCATTAAAAATTCAACAAATGGTGATAAATATCGCTATCAGGAAGTCGACCTTTATGCAACAGTTCCTGTTGGACCCTTCAGTTTGACCTTAACTGATTATTACATACCAGACACTACCCTTAGCCCGAGAAAGTTTGATTTCAGCAAGGACAGCTTCAACGTTATTGAAGCAAGCGTTGCTTATGCAAAAGATAATCTCAGTCTGCTTGCCGCCATTAATGTTGCAGGATCAGAAGAGAACGGCGCCAAAAATGCAAAATATTGCGAAGCAAGCTACAAGTTTTACGAGAAAGGTGGCTATACCGCAAAAGGTGTTGTTGGCTTGGGTGATGAAGATTTCTATGGCGACAAAGAAGGCAATAATATTGCCCTCGTCAACACCGGCATATCGGTTTCAAAAGATCGCTATACCGCATCCTATGTCTATAACCCTGATACTGAAAAATCAACCCTTGTCTTTATGGCATCGTTCTGATACGTGCAGAAATATCTTGACGTCTTAGGGTGTCGTCCTTAGCTACCAGGATGTCGCCCCTACGGGGCTTGTGCACCATCAATAAGTCTGCAATCTTTCACAATACAGAAAAGAGGTGCTTGACAACAAAAAAAGGAGACTGCTGGAAAAACAGTCTCCTTTTTTATTTCCTCAATACAGCTACAGATCCGCTTCGTAAATAACATACTCCTTGTAAGGCGTTCCTCCGATTACTTTTGCCAGTTTACTCATTGCTTCATTGGCTTTAAGCACCCAGCTCATTTCAGCGGCAAAAACCCCGTGCTTTCCTCCATAATCAGCAATTTCTGTATTGAGAATACTGTCGACACCCTTGTTGCGGTATTCGGGCAGCACTCCCATGGTTATGGTACGTACCATTGATATTTTGCGGCTGTACCAAAGATATTTCAGCAGTCCGACAGGCGAAAAAGGATTGCCATTCACATGTTTCAACGCCTGGTTGACATCGGGAAGCGAAAGTGAAAAACCTACCGTGCGCTTGTTGCGATCCTCGACAAAGTAGATATAATTTGGATTCGCAAGAGGTTTGAGGCTTTTTGCAAGAAAATCAAACTCCTTGTTGGTCATGGGAACAAAGCCCCAGTTTTTCTCCCATGCCTTGTTGTAGATCTCCCGTATACGTTCAATTTCCCCGTCAAAATCCTTCATGTTCATAATCCGTACCGTCAGCCCTTCCCTTTTTTTGACATGCTCTGCAATACGGCGCAGGCGTTCGATATCGATAATTTTCTGGTCAATGTACCATGCAAGCAGTTCCTGGGCGATATGATGACCGTAGTTCAAGACAAGGTCATTGTAGTATGGCGGGTTATAAAGCATGAGAAACACCGGCGGACTGTCATATCCTTTGGTGAGCATACCGCATTGATCGTTCATGGAGGGACTGATCGGGCCGCGCATGGCATTCAGGCCCTTCTTTTTGAGCCATTCTCCGGCGGCATCAAACAGAGCATTGGCAACACTCTGATCGTTAACACATTCAAAAAAGCCCCAGAACCCAACCTTGTCAGCATGAAAGTCATTGTGCCTGCGATTTTCTATTGCGGCAATAGTCCCGGCCATAACACCATCTTTCCATGCTGTAAACAGAGCAAGGTCGGCATGGTCATACAAGGGAAACACTGCCGTATCAAGTGTTTTCATATAATCGTCAATAACTGGCGGCACCCAGTTTCTGTCAAGTTCCGGATCTTTGCGGTAGATCTGCCAGGCAAAGGTGATAAACTGCTTCTTTTCTTTTTTATTCCGGACTTGCCGAATCTCTATCGCCATACTTTCCCTCCAACAAATGTTTGTGGTAACAATTTTATCGTTCAAGCTTTTGCATGACTGCAGCTCCTTCACGAAGTATTCGTTCGGTCTCATCCCATGAAAGACACTCATCGGTTATCGAAACCCCGTACCTGAGCTTCTCGGGATCCTCGGGAAAAGGCTGATTGCCGCAAAAGAGATTGCTTTCTATCATGACCCCAACAATGCTTTTATTGCCCTCGATTTTCTGTTGCAAAATGTTTTCCCAGACCGTCTGACACCGGTGAGCGCAAGTGCGAGTCCTTTGGGCCAGATGATTTCAACTCGGCGCGGAGTTAGCTTCTGCCGAGCAAGGTCACACCAGC
>CAJAAV010000237.1 GCA_903937835.1 uncultured Chlorobiaceae bacterium
AATAACATCTTTTGAGTTTAGCTGCGAACATATAATTTTTTCAGCTAATGCATGAGACGGCTACCTTATCCAGAGTTGCCCTGATGCTTCTTCCTGTTTTTTTTGTGTTTGGATAGTTATCAGTTAATCACTTCATCAATCAAATCACGGAGTAGCTTTATGAGAAAATCGACCATTGCATCTCTTGCATCAATCGCTATGGTGCCAGCTCTGTTCTGGAGTCAGGACAGCTCTGCTATACCGGCCTTTGCGAGAAAGTACAATACCTCCTGTTATACCTGCCATTCCGGATTCCCGACCAGAAACTCTTTTGGTGAAGCATTCAGAAATAACGGGTATCGCTGGCCGGGCGGAGAAGATAACGACCATGCAAAGCGGGAGCAGATAAAAATGGGCGCCGACGGCTGGAAAAAAACGTTCCCGGCTTCACCATGGCCTGTTGATATCCCTGGTTATGCGCCCCTGTCAGTTTGGGTAAGGGGGCAAGTGGTCA
The DNA here is from genome assembly GCA_903937835.1 of uncultured Chlorobiaceae bacterium. Lineage (GTDB taxonomy): Bacteria > Bacteroidota > Chlorobiia > Chlorobiales > Chlorobiaceae > Chlorobium. The sequence continues at coordinate 494 of CAJAAV010000237.1, forward strand.
ACTATTCTGAGAGGGTGACAAGAAATACTGGTGCTGTCAGGACAGCAGAGACGCTCAATTATGGTACCGGAGCATTGAATACCACTAGTATATTTTTTGGTGGCACTATGGGTGATAATTTTTCTGCGTTCGGTCAATATAGCCCAACTGCGGGAGCAACAACGGGGCATATCGTATGGTCATTTCAGCCAGGCCTCAATCTAAGTCTTGGTAATGGGTTTACTGACTTCAATTTTGGAAATGCAATCCAAGTCCATAGCAGTGTATTTCCCTCATTCACCACATCAAACTCTACTGAACTCAGCTATATAAAGGGAGATACCGGTGGAATTAAGCTGACCGCAGGATTTATGCATGGTGGAACTGCCGCAGCCAACAGGATAGATGATTTGGGATATGTTCGAGCCAAGCTTAAAATAGGGGGCGCAGGATTGCTGAGTGGTGCTGGCGGTACTTTCGGTAATGAATATGTCGGCCTGGATAACCACGTGGCAGTTGGCGCAACCTTGATGAACGCAAAAGCAGGCATATTTACCGGCGCGACCACCTATGCAGGTGAAACCATGGTGTATGGTGGTGACCTTACTGGTAACTATGGTAATTTTACCGGTGGTATGGCTGTCAGTAAAGACAGTGATCTCGGCTTTACTAATTTCATGGTTAATGGTGGATACTTTCTTTACCCTTGGGCCAAAGCTGCGATTACTTATACAAGTATAAGAGATGGAATAGACCCAACCGTAGCGGTGAGCTTGACCACGCATCTCAGAACGAATGCATATCTCACTGCAACCTATAGTCGTCGTACAAACAGTAAAGAGACGGCTGCGACAGCTCCGCTGAATATTGGTGACACCACACCGAATACATTTAACGTCACTGCGGGTTTTGCCTTCTAAGAACTTAAGTGTTGATAACACATGTTGATCGAAAGCCATATTCCGTTTTCAGATATTAGCTTACGTTGAGCATAATCGTTGGTTTGTGTGTGTGGAAGGTGTGCTTGCAAGCAAAGAAAAAGAGGGACACAATATCTGTTTTCTTGTTTGTGAGCATACTTTTTTCGACTCTCAACAAAGAGATTGGAGTCAGGAGATAACCGTGTGTAGTTCAGAAAAGATTTCTCATTGAAAGCAAAAAAATGCTGCTATGCAGGATGAAAAAGAGCTCTTGAAAGAGCAAAAAAAAGAAATCACAGATCAGGCAAGAGCTGACGCCGGTCAGGGAAAATCCGGCAACCGGAGAAATTTTCTGGCAATAGCGGGCTGGGGAAGTCTTGCAGGGTTTCTTGCAATAAATTCGGCGGCCTTTTTGCGTTACTTTTACCCTCGGGTGCTCTTTGAACCACCATCGCAGTTCAAGGTAGGATTTCCGGCTGACTATCCGTTGGGGACCGTTAGTTCCCAGTATCAAAGGGAGTACCGTACATGGGTTATACGGCTTCAGGATGGTGCTTTTTTTGCAATGGAAACAAAATGCACCCATCTTGGATGTACGCCGAGCTGGATGGATTCGCAGAAAAAGTTTAAATGTCCTTGTCATGGTAGCGGCTACTATATAACAGGTCTTAATTTTGAGGGCCCCGCGCCTCGACCTATGGACCGTTATAAAATCACCCTTGCCGAGGATGGGCAACTTTTAGTGGACAAGACTATAAAGTTTCCCGGTATTCCGGGAAAGGAATCGAATGAGCTCTATCCTCAGAGTTTATTGAGAGTTTGATGGTATCCGATAATTGAAATTATGAATTGCATGGACACCAATGGAAAAATAGGGATGCCAGAGTATACATCTCCCATGGAAAGAGTATCTGGAACAGGCAAACGTGCTGCAGCGAGAGTCATAACGGAACTCTGTACTGGTTGTGGAATTTGTGTAAAAACCTGCCCGTCGAATTGCATTACGATTGTTGAATCTGAATTGAACTTTACAGGCATCGCTAAAGTAAATGAGATGTGTACCGGGTGTAATATCTGTGCTATTGACTGCCCATGGAGTGGGGTTGAAATGATTAATCCGGATGGAACTCGCAAAGATATAAATCAATATGAGAAGCAGTTAAACCGTCTGCGCGGGTATCAGTAAGCGGTATAAAAAACCAAAGTGTTGAGACTATGAAAAGCCTACCACAGATAACTGACAAGGTCAAAAAAAATCTGATATGGAAGTCCATATTCAGACGAGATTACCGCAATACCGTAAGAGACAGGGCTCAGGCTGTTTTCGGGAATGTATTTCTTCACCTGCACCCTGTTCAAGTTCGTGAAAGCGCTGTTAAGCTCCGTTTTACCTGGGGGATGGGAGGCATAACCTTTTTTGCCTTTATTCTTCTGGTTATCACGGGTGTCGTCCTGATGTTTTATTACCATCCAACCATTGATCAGGCTTACAACGATATAAAGGATCTTGAGTTTCAAGTACCTTTTGGTGTTATCCTCCGTAACCTGCATCGCTGGGGAGCGCACTTCATGGTGATTGTGGTAATGATCCACATGTTTCGGGTTTTCATGACAGGCTCCTATAAAACCCCGCGTCAGTTTAACTGGGGCATTGGAGTATTTCTGCTTGTTTTTACCTTTTTATTGAGTTTTACCGGATATCTCACCCCATGGGATCAGCTTGGTTTCTGGGCCATTACAGTAGGAACCAATATGGGCGCAGCCACACCGTTGCTTGGCTATCAGGGACCGTTCAGTGAATATCTTCATATAACCCCATATAACGACATACGTTTTGCACTTCTTGGTGGCGCTCAGGTTGGGGGGAATGCACTGCTCAGATCTTACATCTGGCATTGTGTGGCACTTCCACTTATCTCGATCATCTTGATGTTTGTTCATTTCTGGCGAGTAAGAAAAGATGGTGGCATTTCAAAACCTCAAAAATAACAGATCAGGCAAAATCGAATATGAATCCATTCATTGAAATCATTACCCAGCCTGACAATATTGCCATTGTGATTATGATCATCATGGTGACATTTTTTATGGTATGGGCTTTTCTGCAAGCCTTGCAGAATGACAAGCTGCTTGCGGCAGGACTTCCTGTTGAAGGCGAAAACGACAAATTTGTTGATACTTTCAAACCGCTTGTGCGTATTGAACTTATCATAGCAATTGTTGTCATGGTAGGTCTTACAATATGGTCAATAGCTGTTGATGCTCCTCTTGAGGAGATCGCTAATCCAACCATAACACCAAATCCGGCGAAGGCTCCGTGGTACTTTCTCGGTCTTCAGGAACTCCTGGTTTACTTTGATCCATGGCTTGCTGGTGTGGTGCTGCCATCGCTGATTGTGGTTGGTCTTTTGGCAATTCCCTACATAGACATTAATCCCAAAGGGAATGGCTACTATACTTTTGCAGAGAGAAAATATGCTATTCTGATCTTTTCATTCGGATTTTTTGTGCTCTGGCTTCTCCTGATTGTCATCGGCGTCTTCTTTCGAGGGCCGGGCTGGTTGTGGTACTGGCCTTGGCAGGAGTGGGACCATGCAAGGGTTGTTTTTGAACCGACAAAAGATTTAACGACCGTTATAGGTATTGACTCACGCTCTCTCCCTGGATTTATTATTGGTGCACTTGTTGTTGGTTCTTACCTGATCGGCGGAATGATGGCTCCTTACTATTACTGGAAAAAAAATAGTCCTGAGTTATTGGCAAAGCTGGGAATAATCCGCTATGTGACCATCGTTTTTTTGTTTATCACCATGATGTCTATACCAATCAAAATGGTTCTCAGGTTGGTCTTTCTTATTAAATACATCTGGATAACTCCATGGTTTAACGTTTGATTGCTGGTCATACCATTCTGATACACGGTAACAGGTTATTCTAAAAGTCCAAAAAAAAGTGTTGAACATGGCGAATGAGAATAAAAATACTTCATCGTACAGAGTCTATATCTTTGTTTTTTTCAGTGCAGTCCTGCTTGCTCTTTCTCTGTGGGTAGTATGGGATGATGAGTTCGGCCTGAGACCATGGAAAAAATTCCAGGAAGAGTTTAAAATACTGAAGAACGATCAGCTTGAAAAGGATTACCGTAAAGCAGTCGCTGAATTCCAGAAATCGGGAGGCCACAAGAGGCTTGACGAACTTCAAGCCCAGCTTGCGAAAGCTGATGCTATTTTTCAAAGCAAGCAAACCCAGGAAAAGTATAAACAGCTAACTGCGCAGTTTGATGCCCTTCGCACTCAATCCGAGCTTAACCAGAAAGAGTTACAGGATACACGTGGCCTGTTTCTTGAAACAGAATACTATTTTACCAAAACACAAAAGCCGGAATACAAGGCTAAAATGGATGCGCTTCAACGTCAAATTGACGCAATAGCACTGCGTGGCGCTACGCTACAAAAGAAGGATGAGTTGCTGAGGAGTTCTCTCTCTGCATTCACAGCAAATAAGACGCAAATTGAGGCTGAAATTGGACGTATGCAAAGCGGCCTCGCTGACATGAAAGAGAAGATTGCAAACAATAGCAAGATTCCGGTTGAGATCAAGCAGATCCACATCAAGGATATCGATAAAGCCGATCGTTGCCAAACGTGCCATATCGGTATTGACAGCAAAAGAGAGGTGTCTGGTATTCAGCCTTTTGCACGGCATCCAGCGAGCTTTGTGTATCTCGATCATCATGATCCTGCCAAGTTTGGATGCACCTTCTGCCATCGTGGTCAGGGTCGAGCCACCACCTCTGTCGAAAAGGCACATGGGACAGTAAAGCATTGGGATGAACCGCTGCTTCCTGGCGACATGACCCAGACATCTTGTCTGAACTGTCATGGAGATCTGAAAGGGCTACGTGGTGCCGAAGAGATTGTAAAAAGTACGGAGCTTCTTAAAAAATATGGTTGCTACAGTTGCCACAAGATTCCTGGCTACGAAACGATGGGAGATGTTGGGCCAGTGTTGACTGAAGTCGGAACCAAAGTTAATTATTCGTGGACGGTCAAATGGTTGCTTGATCCCAAGCTATATTTTTCGACCGCCAGAATGCCAAAATTTTTCTTTACAGAGGATCAGGCTGAAGCTATTGCCGATTACCTGTTCAGTATGTCTGGAACAACACGTCATGATGTTGATTACTCTCAGGCCACCCCTAACGCAAAACTTGTCGAGCAAGGTAAAGCGCTTTGGAGTCAGGCACGTTGCAATCTCTGCCATTCTACTGGCGGAAGGGGAGGTAATCACATTAAAGTCTATGCACCTGACTTAAGCAAAGTGGGCAGCAAAGTAAACAAGGAGTGGCTCTTTAAGTGGC
>CAJAAV010000238.1 GCA_903937835.1 uncultured Chlorobiaceae bacterium
GTCCGTCCATAATGGTGTTATTCAATTTCTATCAGGATATCACCCTGCATGACTGTGTCGCCTACCGCTACCCTGACTGTCTTGACGGTACCGGCTTTCTCAGCAAAAATATTGTTTTCCATTTTCATAGCTTCCAGTACCAGAATGGGCTCTTCGCGTTTTACCGTTGAACCGGGCTCGACCATGAGAGCTATAATGGTGCCTGGCAGCGGCGCCTTTATGATGCTCAGTCCAGGGGTGTTGAGTTGCTGCGGCGGTTTCAATGGAGTCGGAGGTGTATAGCGGACCAGTTTCGGTGTCTGCGGTCTTTTGATCTCCTGACCAAGCTCAACCTGATATGAGGTGCCGTTAACTTCGATCTCGGCATTGTTCTCCTCAAGGGATTTTATCTCGACTCTATAGCGGTTTCCGCCGATCGTGAATTTATATTTTCTCATCGTTGAAACCCTTTGAAATTAATGACATTGTAGATTTTTGAATTCCAGGGTGAGTAGCTTTTGCGGACCTTCCTGATTGTCAGAATTGCCGTCTCCTGATCGTGAAGCTCATCGAGATAGAGCGAAATCGCCATGCCGATGGCCGCACTGACCTCTCCGGGAATTGTGTTTCCTGCCAGGGCTTTTTTTGCATCGTCACCCTCATTGTCGAATGTTCTTCTGACATTCCAGAAGAGGATCTTCGGTATCACGCTGAAGAGCAGCGCCAGCAGGAAAAATGTAAGAAAGACGGCACTGTATCCTGTGGCAGCAAATATAAGATGATGACTTTGGATGGCCGAGAGATTGTCCAGCAAATATTGAATGGTCGATATCATGGTTTTTTCCGCTTACAATGGTATGGTCGAGTGCTTTTTGGGTGGATTGTTATCTTTTTTGGTCAAGAGCGTCTGAAGGGCGCGGATGATCCTGAAACGGGTATTGCGGGGTTCGATGATATCGTCGATATAGCCGAATTTTGCCGCCTCGTAGGGATTGGAGAATTTTTCACGATACTCCGCCGCATTTTCAGCAACAAACCTGGCACGTTCTTCCACATCTTCGATGGCATTCAGATCTCTGTTGAAGAGTACCTCAATGGCACCTATCGAGCCCATGACTGCAATTTCGGCTGTCGGCCATGCATAATTGACATCACCGCGAAGCTGCTTGGAGCTCATGACGATGTATGCTCCACCATAAGCTTTTCTCAGGATGATGGTGATTTTTGGCACCGTTGCCTCAGCATAGGCAAAAATCAGTTTTGCACCGTTGGTGATAATGCCGTCAAACTCCTGTGCACTGCCGGGAAGGAAGCCGGGAACATCCACAAGGGTGACGATGGGAATATTGAAGGCGTCGCAGAATCTGACAAACCTTGCAGCCTTGCGCGATGCGTTGATGTCCAGACATCCGGCAAGGTAGTTGGGCTGATTGGCGACGATACCGGTGGAGATGCCGTTGAAGGTGACAAAACCGATAACAATGTTTCTTGCATATTGCCGCTGCACTTCAAGGAACTCTCCGTTATCGGCAATCGAATAGATGATATCCTTGACGTCATAAGGGATAGATGGCTTTTCGGGTATGATGGAGTTCAGCTTGTCGTCAAGGCGGTCGGCCGGATCGTCACAGAGGGCAAGAGGTGGTTCCTCAAGATTGTTCTGCGGCAGGTAGCTGAGCAGCTTTTTGATCAGCAGGATTCCTTCGGTTTCATCCGCGCCTACAAAATGGGTGACTCCCGATTTTGTAGCATGAATGGAAGCGCCTCCAAGATCCTCGTCAGTGATGGTCTCACCGGTAACGGTCTTTACAACTTTCGGACCGGTGACAAACATGTGACTGGTTTTTTCGACCATGACCACAAAATCAGTAAGCGCAGGGGAGTAGACTGCACCGCCCGCACATGGACCGAAAATGGCAGATATCTGGGGAATGACTCCCGATGCCATGACGTTTCTCTGAAAAATACTTGCATAGCCGGAAAGACTACGAACGCCTTCCTGGATTCTTGCTCCACCGCTGTCGTTGATTCCTATGAAGGGTGCACCGACTTTCATTGCCTGGTCCATCACCTTGCAGATTTTCAGTGCGTTGGTTTCTGAAAGAGAACCGCCAAGAACGGTAAAATCCTGGGAGAAAAGATAGACAAGACGCCCGTCAATGGTGCCGTGACCGGTAATGACTCCATCTGAAAGAAAGTTTTGCTTGTCAAGGCCAAAATCAGTTGTCCTATGCGTGACAAACATGTCATACTCTTCAAAACTGCCTTCGTCAAGCAGCAAATTGAGGCGTTCGCGTGCCGTAAATTTGCCTTTTTTATGCTGTGCGTCTATGCGCTTTTGTCCGCCTCCAAGGCGGGCGTTTTCGCGTTCGGCAATCAAGCGTTTCATTGTGTTTTGCGATATTGATTAACTAACTTGCCGGGCTAAAAATTCTTTACAGGTGTTTCTCCGGTGTTAGGCCGAAGGGCCGCACATGCATCATTTCGAACTCGGAATATTTTATGTCAACCAAGATATTAAAAGAAAACAAAAAGCCATGACTTCTGATCTTCAGCTTGCTCTTGAGCTGGCCAAACAGGCTGGCCAGTTGACTCTCACCTATTTTTCCAGTAAATCCTTGCAAGTATTTACCAAACGTGATGCTTCTCCGGTTACAGAGGCCGACAGGAAAGCCGAAGAGCTCATACGAGACTCTATTGCTTCACGTTATCCGCAGGATGGCGTGCTTGGCGAGGAATTTGAAGAGCGTCCATCCGGCAACAACCGCCGCTGGATCATTGACCCGATTGATGGTACCAAGGCTTTTATTCACGGTGTACCGCTCTACGGTGTGATGATTGCCCTTGAGATTGATGGATTCATGCAGCTTGGCGTTGTTAATTTTCCTGCGCTTGGTGAACTCTATTATGCTGAACAGGGCGGAGGGGCATTTCTCAACGACTCGCCGATAGCGGTCTCTTCCATTTCCGATATCAAAGATGCAACGGTTCTTTATACAGAAAAAGAGTATCTGCTTGACCCGTTATCTCACCATCCTGTAGACCTGCTTCGCCAGCAAGCCGGGCTTGTGCGCGGATGGGGCGACTGTTACGGTCATATGCTTGTTGCCTCTGGCAGGGCGGAAGTATCGGTCGATAAAATCATGAGCCCGTGGGATTGTGCAGCACTGATTCCAATTGTGACTGAAGCTGGTGGTTGCTGTTTTGATTACCGGGGAAAGACAACAATATCGGGCGAAGGGCTGGTCAGTGCAAACAAGGCAATTGGCACGGTGCTGCTTGCTTCAATTGAAAAGAGATAATTGTCAAGAGTTCATTGCTTCCGCGATTGCTTTGGCAAAACCGGGAGCGTCGTAGGATTCGGGGATGATGTCTACCTGAAGACCAAGTTTTTTCAGGGCGGCAGCGGTCGTTGTTCCTATGGCGGCAACTTTTACTCCTTTCGGAATCAAGGTTGTTCCCATGGCTTCAAAAAAATTGACAGCAGTCGAAGGACTGGTAAATGAGAGGCAGGAAAGTTCGCCTCGCTCAAGCAGTGTTTTTATTTTTGCGCTCTCTTCAAGCGATGGCGGAAGGTTTTCGTAAACAGTCAGCTCAGTGCATCGCCCTCCCCGCCTGTTGATCACTTCAGGAATGGTTCCCAAAGAAAGGCTTCCCCTGAGAAAAAGAAAGGTACGACCACTTATTGTGTCGGTGTCGATTTCCTCCATGAGCGTGACTGCATCGGAAATTTTCGGTACTGGCTGGGTAGTTACGCCGTGTGCAGCAAGATCGGAGGAGGTTGTTTTGCCAACAGCCCAAACCTTGAGCTTTTGAAGGTTTTTCAGCTCATCAAGGCTCTCTTTCAGCAGTCTCTCCATAAAAAAGCTGACGCTGTTGGGGCTTGTAAAAAAAACGCCATCAAAAAGACTGAGGTCGGGAACTGACCAGCCGGAGACCGGCCTGATCTCAATTGTCGGAAAAACAACCGAAATCAGGCCATACTCTTCCAGTTTCTTTACAAATGATGCCGCCTGATCTTTCGGGCGGGTAACAAGAACGGTTTTCATCAGCGGGTTTTGCGGATTTCCGACAGAATTTTTTCTGCACCCTGTTTCAGCAGCTCCTCAGCCAGCGCTATACCAGCCTCTTCGGCCTGTTCCGGTGAAGTAAGGCCTGTTTTCGTTATTTCGTTATGCAATCCAACTTTGCCGTCAACTGATCCGACATAGGCAAGCAGTTTGAGTGTGCCATTTTTAAACGATCCATAAGCGCCGATAGGGATCTGGCAACCACCCTGAAGGTGACGGAGAAGAGCACGTTCAGCCCTGCAACAATATTCTGTTGTAGAGTGGTTGAGAATTCTCACAATCTCTCTTGTCTGCTCGTCGTCAACACGGGTCTCAATGCCAAGCGCACCCTGGCCTACAGCAGGAAGCATAACCTCGTGCGGAAGGATTTCGGAGATGCGGTCAGTGAAATTCAGGCGGAACACACCCGCATAGGCGAGCATCATGGCGTCGAATTCACCGTTGTCAAACTTCTGGAAACGGGTATTGAGGTTGCCTCTGATATCGCGGATGTCAAGGTCAGGACGCAGGCTCAGCAACTGAGACATGCGGCGGAGACTGCTTGTTGCCATTTTTGCATTCTGTGGCAGATCTTTCAGCTTGATCCCATTTTTGGAAATGATGACGTCCCTTGTATCCTCGCGTTCTGTAAAGGAGGTGATGATAAGCCCTTCGGGAGTAGCTGTAGGCACATCTTTCAGGCTGTGAACGGCCAGATCAATCTCTTTGGTAATCAGATATTTTTCGATGTCCTTGGTGAAAAGCCCCATATCCCCGATTTTGGAGAGGGGAGAGTCAAGAAGGACGTCACCGGTCGTTTTAACCAGTTTCAGGGTGATATCCAGTTCAGGAAAATGCCTGGAGAGTTCCGCCTTAATGAATTCTGCCTGCCACAATGCGAGCGGGCTGGATCTGGTACCGATGATAAGCTGTTTTTTCAAAGCGATTACGGATTTTTATTTAGTGTGACTGATTTGGTTCTTCAAGATCGAAAACGTTGCGCACAAGATTGACTCTGCTTGGTATAGAGTCAGTCGTGTCTATAGGCGCCTTGAGCATTTTGATAGGATGATGCAGGATCTTTTTCAGAATCCTGTCTGTCAGGTGATCCATTCTCTGGAGTTCTTCCTCGCTTACTTTGTAACGGTAACGTTCAAGCTCTTTTTCCTTTATTTCAATGAACTTCGACTGAAGATCCACAATGGTGGGCCGGACTTTCAGTGTATTGGTCCATTGTCCGAAGCCTACAAGCTCCTCTTCAATAATGGCATTGACCTTCGGCAGTTCGAGGCTGCGTTTTTCAAGGTTTTTATCGATGATATGCTTGAGGGCATCGATGTCTTTGAGGAACATGTTCTGCAGCTTTCCAATATCAGGGTCAACATTTCTCGGCAGTCCAAGATCAAGAATAATGACAGGCTTCAGCTTGCGTTTGAGCATACTCTGGTGCATTTCGGCTTCCGTGAGAATATACTCCTTGGTGCTGACTGCGGTTATAATGATATCGAACTCGTGCAAATGATTTTTGAACGATTCAAACGGCAGTACCTGGTGTGTGCCGAGCTCTTCAGCAAGAGCTTCAGCCTTGGAAAGAGTTCGGTTTGTTATAACAATATTGCGGGCGTTTTTTTGAAAGATATGTTTCGCAGCCAGTTCGCCGGTTTCACCTGCACCTATAAGCAGTACCTTTTTAAGCGAAAGGTTGGAGAATATCTTCTGGGCAAGCTCTACGGCAGCATAGCTGACCGAAACAGCCCCCTCCATGATTTTTGTTTTTGTCTTGACCTTCTTGGCAACGCTGAAGGCGGTGTGGCAAAGGCGGGTGAGCAGGATGCCTGCGGTCTGTGACTCAGCGGCAATGCGGTAGGCATTTTTGACCTGACCAAGAATCTGGCCTTCACCAAGGACAAGCGAATCAATGGCGCTTGCAACTTCAAAAATATGGCGTGCTGTGCCGCAGTAAAAACGGCTGAAAAAATGTTCCGGGCGAACCTCCTTCCGGGCATCCTTGAAGGAAATGAGATACTCCTTGAGGAATTCTCCCGTGACTTCATGCATAGCAGGCACTACGTAGAGTTCTGTGCGGTTACAGGTGGAAATGACCATGGCTTCGTGGGCAAGACCGCTGGAAATGAGGCCGGTAATGAACTCCTTGTTCTGAACTTCTGAAAGGGAGATTCTTTCACGGATTTCAATAGGTGCAGTCTTGTGGTTGACACCAACTGAAATGATGTTCATGGCAGAGTTGTTTAAGTGATCTGATACCAATTCAATGCACAGGAATAACATAGGAGAGGAATATATCCTAAAAGCCGATATTTTCAAATACAACTCACCGTTTTAAAAGGTCGACCCGTGGAATGTCGGTGAAAAAAACATCATCAAGACGATCAATATGGTGATGAAGAGGAACAGAAAAATAAAGAGATAGGCCATGTGTTTGATGTCCCATCCAATGATCGGCTTAATGAGAATGCCTGTGCCGTACAACAGCCAGATAATGACCAGGGTGACGAGCTTTGGTTCAAAAAGAGTTATCGCTTCACCTGAAGCCCTTTGCTCCATAATACCGGCAAAAATGGTAATCGTGAGAAAAAGAAATCCCAGGGAGACAGCGTGCATGGTGAGTTTTTCAAGAATCTCAAGGTTCGGCAAGCGCTGAAAGAGCAGTTCAAACCGGTTCTGCTGAATCTGGCGAAAGAGGAGTAGATAGATGATACTGTAGATGCCGGCAATTGCAATGGCGCTGAAACCAAAAATAGCAGCAATAAGGTGTACACCGATTCCAACTCCACTGAAGGTGATCCCCGTGGTTTGTATTTGTGTTGTCAGAATTGATGAGATAAGCTGTGCACCGGCAGCAAAAGAGATGATAAAAAAGCCTGTTTTGTCACTTTTGGTGGTAAACTCGGTGAAAAGATAGGTAATGGTAAGGGTGAGCCCTACCATGGTCATCAAATTCACTGTAGAGTAATTGATCTTGTATCCTTCAAGAGAGGTCAGAAGTCCGAGATAGACAACATGGGTCAGAACCGTCACAACAAGAAGTGGTTGTTTATATTTTTTTGCTAGCGGCATATCCCTGAAAAAATGGGCACCATACAAAAATGTTGTCACAAGGTAGAGTATTGAAACAAGCTGGTTGAGTGCCAGTAGAGGGAGGTTATTGAGTAATATGTTGTTCATTGTATGGAATTAAGGAGGTGAATTGGCATTAAAAGGCCGCTTTAAAACATGGCAAAAGACCACCGAGCCCCACGTCACCAAGTGCCAAAGATTGTGGCAAGAGTTACTAATTAATATTGTATATTCCGGCCATCACAGGATACAAATATACTTATATACAAGGGAAAAAGATGAGATCCACAAAGAATATCAGGAATATAGCCATTATTGCTCACGTTGACCATGGAAAAACAACACTCGTTGATTCTATTTTTCAGAAGACAGGGGCCTTCAGGGATAACCAGCAGGTAAATGTCAGGGTGCTTGACTCCAACCCTCAGGAGAGAGAGCGAGGCATTACCATATTTTCAAAAAATGCAGCAGCAGTCTATAAAGATCACAAGATCAATATCGTCGATACACCCGGACATGCCGACTTCGGTGGAGAGGTTGAGCGGATTCTGCAAATGGTTGATGGAGTGCTGCTTCTTGTAGATGCCTTTGAAGGCCCTATGCCGCAGACCAAGTTTGTGCTGCGTAAAGCCCTTGAGCTGCACTTGAAGCCGATTGTGGTTATCAACAAGATTGATCGCCCTCAGTCTGATCCGGTCAAGGTTCACGATCAGGTTCTCGATCTTTTTATTGCCCTTGGTGCTGAAGAGCATCAGCTTGATTTCCCCTATATATTTACATCAGCGAAACATGGTGTTGCCAAATACAGCATGGATGATGAGGATGGTGATATGGACCTTCTTCTGGACATGATCATCAAGGAGATTCCGCCACCGATCGCACATGACGACGGCGGCTTCCAGATGCTGGTGACCACGCTTGACTATAGCGATTACATCGGAAAGATAGCCATTGGCCGTATCCAGCGCGGCAAAGTCAGCCCCGGCAGTCAGCTCGCTGTAGTCGGCCCTGATGGTGTGATGGGCAAGGGGACGGTTACAAAAGTCTTTCTTTTTGACAAACTCCAGAAAATCGAGTCCAAAGAGGCGACCTCAGGTGACATTATTGCCATTGCCGGTATCCCTGATGCTACTGTCGGAATGACCCTTGCCTCTGTTGACGATCCCGTATCGCTTGCCTCTTTCGATATCAGCAAGCCGACACTCTCCATGCTTTTTTCGGTCAACGATTCCCCCTTTGCAGGGCTGGAAGGCAAAGAGGTCACCAGCCGCAAAATTCGCGAGCGACTGATGAAAGAGAAGATGACCAATGTTGCGCTCAACGTCGAGGAGACGGAGAGCCCTGATACCTTCCGTGTTTCAGGAAGGGGAGAGCTTCACCTTTCGGTGCTCATTGAGACCATGAGGCGTGAAGGCTATGAACTTGCCATTTCAAGGCCTGAGGTTATCATGCACGACGATGAGGATGGCAACTTGCTTGAGCCGATTGAGCATGTCACCATTGATATTCCTGAAGAGTACACTGGCGTGATTATCGAAAAGATGGGACGCAGAAAGGCTGAAATGACCTACATGGGCACGCTTCGGGGCGGAATGGTAAGGGTTGAATTTGAAATTCCTACCAGAGGTCTTATTGGTTACAACCTTGAGTTTACCACCGATACGAAAGGCGAGGGCATGTTGTCACATGTCTTCTATAACTACCAGCCCTTCAAGGGCAAGCTGCCATCGCGAGAGACAGGTGCACTTGTTGTCTCTGAAGCAGGGATTTGTGTCGCTTATGCGCTGAGCGCTCTTGAGGATCGTGGTACTTTTTTTGTGTCACCGAACACCAAGGTTTATGGTGGAATGATTGTTGGTGAATCAACAAGAGGGCTCGATATTACCCTCAATGTCTGCAAAACGAAAAAGCTGAGCAACATGCGCTCTTCGGGTACCGATGAGTCGCTTCGTCTCACTCCGCCGAAAATCCTTTCGCTTGAGCAGGCGCTTGAGTTTATCAATGATGATGAGTTGCTGGAGGTAACACCACAGAGCATCAGGCTCAGAAAGAAGATTCTTGATGTAAACCTCAGGGCAAAAGCCACCAAAAAGGCTAACGCCTAGTTTTCAAAGAAGAGCCTTTTCAGTTGTGTCCGGGCGCTCACAAGCAGCTCCCGGACTGCTGACTCCTCCCTGTTGGTCAATTCAGCAATCTCGCTTATTGCTCTCTTTTCCTGTTCAGCCATCTGGTATACCTCTTTTTCTTCTGCTCCAAGCTTTTCAATGCATTGCTGCATCTTCAGGTTATCAGGGTCAAGAGTACTATTTCTTTTCGGATTGGAAAGACTCTCTTTTCGTCCAAAAAGCTCTTCAGCAGTTGCCGCGAGCGGAGCATTATTACTGACCTCCCCAAAAATCCGCACAAACCCCATAAAGTCAAGCCCAACAGCTTCGCAGGGGGTTATACGGTTTTCAAGAATATCGCGGGCAAGTGTCTGGAATTTTTCCCGAAGTTCGGGCAGCCGGACGGCAAAGTCGAAGCTGTCATCCTTGTCGCGGGCATCAGCAAGGTATGGCACCTTCATCAGAACGGTGATACCGGCAGCCTCGGCGTATCTTTCAGCAATACCGCTCCCGTCGTCGCGGTTAATGATCAGGCCAAGCAGCCGTGATTTGCCGCCGATGGTTCTGAAATAGTTATTCGCCTTGCAGATATTATTTGCTGTAAAGATAGATTGCCGGTCGTTGTTGGTGACAAGAATTACCTCCTCACTCAGCGAGCGGGCGAGTGGCGTGGCGAATCCTCCGCAGACGACGTCGCCAAGAAAGTCCATGAGGATGACGTCGAGTTCCCACTTGAAGATGCCGATTTTTTCAAGCACGTCAAACCCCGAAATGATGCCCCTGCCGCCGCAACCCCGGCCAACCTGTGGCCCGCCAAGCTCAATGCCATATATCGGTTGTGGAAAATCCGCGATATCACGGCGGAAGACAATATCGCTGATGGCGACATGCTGGTTCAGCGCGTTTTTTTCTGCAAATACATCAGTCACCGTCGGCAGTGAAATGCCTCCGAAAAGCGAGGTCGTTGAGTCGTGCTTTGGGTCACAGCCAAGTTGCAGTACCCGTTTGTTCATCATGGCAAAGGTGGCGCTGAGGTTCGTTGACGTGAAACTTTTGCCAATGCCGCCCTTGCCGTAAATAGCGATGGTTTTTGCTGTCATCAGGTCGGGCTTATGATTTGTTCTCTTTTTTCCAGAGCAGGATCATTTTGAGGCAGTCCGGATCGGTAAAGGCCTGCAGGTACGCCTCCGTGATATCCTCTTCTACGGTGTGCTGATGGGTGAAGATCCTTTCCGCATTGAGTTTGTGTTGTTCGATAAGTTCCCTGACCCGCTCCAGATCGCCCTTGGCCCACTGTTTGGCAGCAATGAAGGAGAGCTCTTTCTGGAAAGCCTGTGAGTAATCGATGTTGATTCTCTGATAATATCCTCCAAAAATCACTGTTCCGTGAAATTTCAAAAACCGGAGGCCGGTATCAATCGCACTCATGATGCCGGTACTGTCTATGAGAACGTCAAACTCATGTCCGGCCAGCGCCGCCGAAACGTCTTCTGTTTCCGGGTCAACCTTCAGGTCGGCTGTTGAAAGGTTCAGCCTCTTCTTGTTGGGTTCGGTTGCTGCGACCAGTTTAGCCCCCATAAGCTGTGCCAGTTCTGCGGCGAGAATGCCGACCGCTCCCTGACCGAGTACCAGTATTTTCTTGTTTTCAACCTGTGCAAGATCAACGATATGGAGGGCTGTAGCGCCAAGCGGCAGGGCTATGCCTGACTCTGGGTGGTCGATGTTGTCAAGAACGGTAATACTCTCGACAGGGCAAACAATGTACTCCGACGCCCCTCCAAAAGCAGCATTGACTCCTTCATACCCGAATGATCCGGCTACGTAGGCAAATTTTCCGATCAGGTTCTCGTTGACATGCTCACCCACCTCAATTATTTTTCCCACCGTTTCATAGCCTGGGATAAAGGGAAAGATGAAGGGCCAGGAGGGGATGAGGCCGTTGTAGGCCATTTTCTCCGTACCGGTGCTGATTGATGACCACCAGGTTTCGACCAGCACATCGGTTGATGAGAGGGCTTTCAGTGTCACCTCACAGAGTTCAATCTGGCGTATACCGCTGAAGACAATGGCTTTTGCTTTCATAATGTTGTGCTTTGTCAAAGGTGATCAGGCCGCCTGACGCAGCTTGAGTTTCTTTTCATTATGCTTTTCAAGGAGCAGGCGGATGACAAATTGTGCCGCATTGACAAGATAACTGAGATAGGCGAGCAGCGCAGTCCAAATAAGGGTGCTTTCATCGAGCCCCATAAAAAACAGGATAAAGTACGACAGGTGGACGATCATTGCTATGGCGCTGCCGAAATCCTCCCAGAAGAATTCATGAGCAAAAGCAAACTGACCGAAAACCTCAAGTTCAAAAAAGCCGCCGGTCACAAAAATCAGGACAAGCATGAGGGTTTTCAGGGTGACAAAAAAGGTGATCCAGGCGAAGTTGTCGATCCCGTTGTGGGATTGGTAGAGCCAGGTGACCGTCAGGCCGGCAAGAAACATGACGAACTGGATGGGTGCGAGGATTCCCTGGACTTTTGTCCAGACAGATGCGTTTCTCCGTTCAAGTTGTTCGGGTGTGTAACGAGGCATATTACAATAAGTTCGCGGGTGGTGGTTGAAAAAGTGGTTGAATATAGCAAAAATAGGTTCAGGCGGCAAACAGGACCCGGTTTCACTTGATCTTCCACTCGTAAACGTTATAAAGCGTGGAGATCAGGTTGACATCAACATTCTGGATGCGGTGGCTGAATCCCTCAAGCTCGTCATAGTAATACAGGAAAGTTCTTGGCTGTTCGTCGTGCAGTATCTTCTGGTAGCGTTTCCAGAGTGCCACAGAGCGTTCGCCTGGAAGTGGGCCGCTCAGTGCAGCAATAACCGTATCAAGCTCATGGTGCTGAAAAGCGGAGGAGTTGAAAGCATGCTCGGCAAAATTGGATCCCCAGATGACAAGCTGAAAAGGGAGGGTTTCAGCAGCCATCCCCGAAAGTGCGGCATCATAGCGGAACTCATTCTGGTTTTTATTAAAAATCAGTCCCTCATCAAACTTCAGACGGCAGTCAATACCGATTTCACGGAGGTTTTGCTGAATAATTGTTGCAGCATAATTGCGCCTTGGATTGCCGACCGGAGCAGCAAGCTCGAATGAGAATTTCATCCCGTTTTTTTGCAGAATACCATTCGGTCCAGGTTCCCAACCGGCCTCGCGCAGTAAGGCTGAAGCTTTCCGGGGGTTATAACTGTACGGATCAAGCGAGACGTCGGCAAGCTCCCTGTAGGCAGGCGAAAGAGAGGTATTGACGATGGTGGCGTGTTCCGGGCCCATAAAGCCATCAATAATCGATTGCCGGTCAATGGCGATGGTTAGCGCCCGGCGTACCAGTTTGTCGCCAAATAGGGCATTCGGTTTTATTTGATGGTTACGGCGGTACGCCTCTCCGTCAATGTTCAGCCAGACAATACTGTCGAAGTAACGGTTCTGTACCGGTCTGATGATAATCGATGGCGAGCTTTTGGTCAGCTCTTGAATATCTTTAGGATTAATTCCTCCAGCCGAAAGCATGGCATCAATCTGGCCGGATTTCAGCATGGCAAGCCGGGTTGTGTATTCAGGAACCACCATGAAAACCATGTTCTTGATGGTTGCTGGATGGGGCTGCGTTGATGAAGGGTTCGTGACAAGCTCGAGTTTTTCCTGTCGTACCCACTTTTTCACCTTGAAGGGGCCTGCGCTGACTATCGGTATTTCGGTAGCTCTGGTACGGATCTCATCCGGTGGAAAAGCCTTGAAAACATGCTCAGCGACCGGCATCAGATCATTGAAATGATCGAGCACAATCTCCTGCGCCATGGGTTTGCTGAAATGCAGCACGAGTGTTGAGTCGTCTGGTGTTTCGACGGCGCGGGCAATGTCAGCGGTTCCATCCGACAGCAACAGAAGATCATTGAGATAATGCTGCCGTGTACTGGCGATTTTTGGGTTTTTGTACAAGGTATAGGAGAACTTGAAATCATGCGAGGTCACCTTTTTTCCATCTTCCCAGAGCGTGCCGTTCTGCAAGTGGAAGGTGACAGTTTTTCCATTCCCGGAAAATTCCCAGCTTTTGGCGGTGTTTGGAAGAAAGGTAATGCTACCCTTCTTTTTGTCATAGGCGGGTTTCACCAGCGAAGGATAGAGCAACTTGCACACCTCTCGTGACATCGAAAACTGGATGAGCAGGGGATTGAGATAGTCGAAATCAGCCGAAATCGCTGTAACAATCCGGTCACGCCGCAGCTCATTATTGTTTTGGCGGCAGGCAGAAATTCCGGTAAGCATCAGCAATATTGTCGCGGCACCAACTATCTTTTGCTGGAGAGTACGTCTCATTCCCTTGTGGTTATGGTTGTTGATATCATCACAACAAGGTAGGCAAAACAATGAACAGAAGACAATGGATTTAATAACACAATGTTGGTAGTCATTGTTCTTCAGCTCCTTGAGAGCGGCATGTTGGTAGACGCGAAAAAGCCGTCCTGTATTCAAGACGGCTTTTTGCTGTTTGATGTTGTCAAGAGAGCTGTTTAGTTAGCACTCAATAATAGTTGACAAAGCCGGTTTCGCTGATGATATGTTTGCCTTCGGGCGTTTTTGGCAGGTCGATGAACTGCTTGACAGCGCCAGTCGGATTACCGTTTGTGTACATAAAGAGCGGGCGAGTGATCGGGTAGGTACCGTTTTTGACTGTCCTGATGTCAGCCTCAACACCGTCAACCAGAACGGCCTTGACTGAACTGTCAACAAAACCGAGACCGATATAGCTGATTGCGGATGGCGTAGAAGCAATGCGGCTCTTTATTGCGCCATTGCTTGACTGAGTTTCAGCCCTTTTGGATATGGGGTTCTCCTTGCCCATAACCAGTTCTTTAAAGGAATCAGCAGTACCACTGTTCGATTCGCGCTGGATGACCACGATAGCCGAGTTTGCTCCTCCAAGCTGGTTCCAGTTAGTATATTTGCCCATGTAAATCCCGCGAATCTGTACCCTTGAGAGTGCATTGATACGATTGCTCGGATGAACAACAATTGAAAGGCCATCAAGCGCAACGATGTGTTCAACAAGGTTGACGCCTTTGCTTTTCGCTGCGGCTTCTTCCTTTTCTTTCATGGCGCGTGACATAGTTGCAATGTCGCAGGTTTTGTTGATAAGACTTTTTGCGCCATTACCTGAACCGGACTCACTCACCGTCACCTGTACGCCAGTGGTCTTGGTATAGTAGCTTGCAAAAGCTTTGGCAACAGGGCCGACCGTCGTCGATCCGTCAATAACGATTTTATTACCTGCAGCACCAGCCGTACCGGAAGCCATAACTCCGAACACCGTGGCACTTAAAAGTATTTTTCTGAAGAGCTTCATGTTGATTGTCATAATTAAATTAAGAGATGAAAAAGAGTATAGGAGTTTACTGATTATAAACCGGTTCCGCAAGACTGCCCCTCAGCAGCAGGAACAGTCTTGCAAACCAGCCACACACAACCAGAAGAAAGAACAACACACACACACAATTTTATTAGAACTTCACAAGAGCATCGAGCTGCAACAGATTTAATGACGGGTCTGTTGCGTCCTGGGATTTATCAATATTTTTATAATGATAGTATCTGGCTCCAACATTCAGGTTCTGTACAAGATGGTAAATGGCTCCAACCTCAAATCCCTTGATATTCGTTGTGCTTTTAACTTTTCTGTCAGAATCGGTAAAGGGGGCGAAGAGCGCATCTCTCTCAATCCGGTTGTAGTTTGCATCAAGTGCCCATTTCCCCACCTCTTTTGCATCTCCAATGGTTAAACCTGCCTGATAGGACGCTCTTCTGTTGTTATCAATATTGGAATAATCAGCTTGATCCGCATTGTTGAATGCGTACTCGCCATATAATTTCCATGGTAGCTTTTCGGTAATATGGCCCCCCAGTTTTCCGAAAAACTCAACAATATTGAAAGCGGATTTGGAGAGATCAAGGGGTAGAGCGTAATCGCCATTCAGTGATGTTTTGGTTGCTGCCTTTAAATTGCCCAGATGACGGTAACTGTTATAGCCTGCACCCACCATATAAGTGATTTCGTTGATCTCCCCGTTATAGGCACCCTGTACAAGCTGAAGGACTGTATCAGGAACCTTGTTTTTAGATCTGTCGTTTTCATCAAGCAGATAGTAACCGGCAATAAGGTTGATGCCTTCTTTTTCTTTTCCATTAGAATCTTTGCCAAACTGCAGGGTAGCACCTTCAAAGGTGAGATCGCTGTCCCAAACAAGGTCGTCGATGCGTATCACTGTATTGGCGACTTCTCGTTTTCCTAAAATAAGATTCACTGCTCCATCAAAGCCATAAGCGGTCGGATGGTAATCAATAAAGGCCTCATTCAGATCGATACCTTTTGGAGTAAACAGATTTTCATAAGTCTGGTTGCGGGATGCGGACTCTTTTATAACATCGGCCGCTCCTGTTGATAATTGGATGCCTCCGGAAAGTTCTTCATTAATCCAGGGATAAACGCCCAGACGAACCCTGGTCCGATTTCGATCACGACTGAAATCACTTTGGTTGACAACATCTTTCACGCTTGAATCATAACGGTATCGTACATCTCCTTTCCAGTTCCAGTCAGCCGCGTCTGCGTTGTTGAACCCGAGGGCAGCGGCCAGACCGACTATCATTGCAATTTTTTTCATAAAAAATATTGGGTTGGTTTGTTTGACTTTCATGTTCATTATCAAATGGCTGAATATCTTTGTGCATCACAAGTTACCATTCCTTCTGTTGAAGAAGTGTTAAGGGCATGCAACGATATGGTGAACAAATGGCGGGGAGTGGCGCTTTATAATTTTGTTAATTACTTAATCCTGTGAACCGTGTTCAGGACAAATGGTGGCTTCGACGACGCTCAGCCACCATTCCTCTTAATCATCCAAAATCAAAAATTACCCGACAGCGCTCCAACTGCCATCAACGTCGCCTTTGACGATGCCGATGAGGTCAAGGTTAACGGCTTCGTTGTTTACGTCAATAGTGGTGCAAGTATCTGACCAATCGACGTGGCTGCGATCCATAGTTTTGCCTGCGGCGCTCTCGGCAACAAAAATCCACTCATCAGCAGGTGCGGTTTCAATCCCGACAGCCATTTTCAGGATGTTAAGCGCATCGTTTGCACGCACTTTGCCATCGTGGTTGATGTCGGCGGCGAGATACTGGTACGACAGAACGGCACTGCCGTCGTTATTGGGATTGAGTTCCACCACCATTTTCAGCGCGGCAAGGGCATCGTTAGCATGGACGGCGCTTCCTGCATCGCCTGCAGCTTTATCACCAGTGAGAGCATAGTGTCCGTCGGTGAGCGAGTGGTAACTGTACTCATTGCCGCTGCCGGTGGAGGAGCTGACGCTGCTGATGGCATAGCCTGCCACATCGTCATCGCCAAGTTGAGCATTGGTCATGGCAAGTTCAAAGGTATCCGGGTTGGTTGCCTTGCTTATGGTAAGCGTGCCAAGTTTTATGGCACCTTCTGCTAAGGAATTGGTGCCCATGCCAGCAACACGGAAAACTCCCGTAAGGGTGAGGTGGTTTACCGAAGTCCAGCCGGAAGGCAGTTTGGCGGCATCCTGCCAGCTTGCGCTTGAGCCGGTTGGCAGGTCAAATTCAAACTCAACGCTGCCGGTTGTGCTGTCTGGCGTGGTTGCCCAGACTTCAACGGTATGGCTGCCATCGGCTGTAACGTGGATGTTTTTCAGCTCAATGGCGTGTGTGCCATCGGTTGGTAAAGCGGTGAGGGTTGTGGTGACATCGGTAATGGCTTCGCCAGTTTTCCAGAAGCACACACTGCCTGTCGACGCATGGTTGGTGTTCTCTATTGTCAGCGTGAAGAGATCGCTTGCCGTTGCACCGCTTTCGTCCGTCGCAGTCACTTTGATGTCGAGTGAGCCGACCTCATCGTTTGTTGGTGTTCCACTGAACATCACACCAGTTGGCAGCGGAGTCTCGCCACCCTTCGATGGATCGTAACCGATTAGAGGGTCGAAGGTGCTTGCGCTGTAGCTGGCTGACCCCGCAGCTTGTGCGTAAGTATTATATGATGAAACATCCCATGTGCTTGCATAGCCAGACCATCCATCTTCCAACTGACCCCAGTCCTGCCAGGTCAGGCCAAAATCTTTTCCATAGAGATACTGGCTGCCAGCGATTTCATGTTCGATATTCATACCATCACCGATGAACAGGACGATGTGCTCTACACCAAGATCTTTTGCAGCGCTCATCATAACCTCGTAGATCCTGGTATTGTCCACGATATTGGTTCCCGGATATAATACGCCCGCATACTCTTTGAACAGTTCAGCGCCCGCTCCTCGCGCCTGTAGTGCGACAAGTTCATTCGTGTGGCCAGTCGTGCCGTATGTTACATCTCCATCGGCATAGGTTGGCTTGCCTGCCACCACGGTCTGCACTGGCAGATTGCCCTTGCCGAGTTCATCCTGAAGGCGCATGTAACTGTTCGAGTGGTCACTGGTGACAATCATCAGGGTATTTGACCAATTCATGCCGTCGGTTCCGGCTGTGACCATATTTTCTGCTGATGTGACCGCATTCTCCAGATCAACAACGCCGCCCACCATGTTTTCATAATCGTTGGAGTGGTTACTCCAGTCGATGTCGCCCTGCTCAAACATCGCAAAAAAGCCATCATTATCCTGATTAAGTACTGAAAGCGCCGCCGTAGTCATTTCAGTCATGGTCGGATCTTCATCGATGCCCGGAGTACTGTCGGTGGTGCTGCGGGTGATGGTGACTGTGCCGGGAGTGTCGGCCACTTCATAATATTCAAAGTTGCCACCTGATGTGCCGAACAGGCCGAACAGTTTATCACCATTGGCCAAGTCAACATGACTGGCAGCATCAGCAAGGGCCGTCCCGCCATCGGTGCCACTGGCACGTTCGACAAAAACGTAATCGGTTCCATCGGTTCCGGCTTTGAACGTATCGTAGTCGTCATTGAAACCGTTGTCGTTAAGATCAGTGTCAGCCTTCGCTGCGTTGGTGACTGCCTTTGCAAACAAACCGTCCAGTCCGCCGCCAATAACAACATCAGGCTGTGTGTCGAACAGAATTTCGTGAGCAATGTCCTGGTAGTTGTTACGGTTGACATTGTGACTTACAACTCCTGCCGGTGTTGCATGGGAGAAGGGCACTGTGCTGGCAACGCCAATGGCAAAGCCAAGATCATCGCGCAGTGTTTCGGCAATCGTCTTTATCGCTCCATTTGCCGGGTCACCGCTTTGCCATGCTATGTTACCGGCATCCGTTTTTTCGCCGGTGACCATAGCCGTAATTGCCGAGGCTGAGTCTGTAGACGGCCACTTGCCTGATTGGGAGAAGTAGGTATCTGTTGTGGTTGTAGAGTATTTCAGCACACCCTGAAGTTCATTATCGAATTTCAGCCATCCTGGCAGTGGGCTGCCGTCAGCAAGTGTTGCACTGTAGGTCAGGCTGTCGCCAGCATCAACATCGTTGAACGTTGCAACGGGCACCATCAGGCTGAACGCTGCATCTTCAGATGTCGATACATCAGCAATCGTACTGACTACCGTCGGAGCGTCGTTCAGATTTGTTATCTCAAAGAGGCTGATCGTTTTGGCATACTCGTTGGAGACAAAAAGCAGATTATGACCATTGGGGCTGGCATCACTGGACACAAAGGTGATCCCTTCGGGGCCAGCGCCGGATTCAGCTCCATCACCGCTGAGAGCTTTGGAATCATCAGGATTGTGGAGGGATTGAACAAAACTGACATGCAGGGGATCAGTTACGTCATAGACCATGATTGTACCTGCTCCACGCTCCAAACCAACGAACGCAAGGGTTTTTCCTCCTATATGCCCAATTGCAATGCCTTCAGGTTCGGGGCCTTTATTATCGGAGCGCGTGTCAACAAAAATACCGGAGGTCGAAGGGTCGGACGAATTGAATGGGCCGGTCGAGGCTGCAAACTGCTCGATTTGCGACCCACTGTCGAAAACGATGGTACCGTCGGCATTAAGAATGCTGAAGGATCGTGCGCTATAGGCCTGAATTTGTTCGATAACTCCGTCGCCATTAATGTCCCCGTTGTTGCCAGGTGCAAGAGAGATTCTCAAGTTGCCTATTGCCGAGGTGCTCAGCAGATTGCCATATTTGGCGATCAACCCAGGGTCCAACGAAAAGTTATGTCCGCTGACAGGATCGACGTAACTGGCTATATCTTTAAGTTTCACGGCATCAGGTGACATGAAATCATTACGATCGTCTCCTTCGTTGGCAATAATGTAGTAGGCTTTGCCGTCAGAGCCTGTAAATGAGCCGATACCATCAGGCATGTACTGACCCAATACAGGTAAGTCTGTCCGCGGTGTGTAGGTGCCCTTGTCGCTGCCGTCCAACGGCAGGCCAAGCCAGCTTTTGAACCCTAAGGGTACAAGATCGGTAAATTTGCCTGTGGCGATATCGAGAATACCAATCGCATTGTTCTCCTGCAGAGTCACGAACGCAGTTTTCCCGTCTGGTGAGATACTGATGTATTCCGGTTCGAGGTCATTGGCAACAGTAATTCCATCGAACAGGCGAACACCTTCTGCCCGCAATTCTGCAAATTTATCGTTGAACGCTGTAAATGAGGCTGTCTTGACCGTTGCGGCAGCGATACCATTACTGAGGTCGATAATGCTGACCGAGCCTTCGGGGTTACTGGTCATGCTGGCCATTTCACCTTCGTTAGCGACCAGAACGGTCTTTCCGTCGGCGCTGAAGGTCAGCATGTCGGGGTTTGCCCCTACGGTGATGCTACCAATAATCATCGATGCATCACCTATCGTCCCGTTGGCATCGAGGAAATAGACCGTTCCTGGCAGGGTCTTGTCTGTGGCGGCCACAGCAACTGAAACTATGCCGTTTTTAACCGCAACGCTGTTCAGATCATTGCTTCCAAGTGGAATAGCCGCAAGGAGTGTCATATGAAGAGCGGCATCCACGCTGACAACCTGCAAACCGGTAAATGAAGTGACAAAAAGTCGCCCGCTCGCAGCATCAAATGCCGATATTTCAGCTCCATCAAGAGAGATTGAAGAGGCAAAGGCGAAGGATTCACTTTTGCTGCCAGTAAGGGAAAGCGCGTTGGTGATCGCAACTTCCTGAAATGAGAGCGCATCATGGCCATCGATGGTCTGTAATGTGGCCGTATCGTCGGCGGCGGACAAATCGTTATAAGAGACCTTCACAGCCTTCGAAAGGTCAAGCGGTACACCAAGCGTCAGTATGACCTCGTTGTTGACTACCTGAAGGCTGCTGATCGTCGCAATGGTTTCGCCGTTGCCAACAACAAACTGGCTGACGGAAGGAACATGCTCTGTATCAAGAGCTTCTTCAAAATACAGTGTGACGACATTACCGAGTCCGTCGATACTACCATTGACCATCGGGGCATTTGGTCCGTAGAGTTCGTAATGCTGTTGAGGGGTAAGGTTGTAATCGTCAGCAAGAATTTCTTTCAGGCTGGCTGTCGTAACGCCGTTCCAGAAATCAGGAAGGGAAATATGTGCAATATTGTCAGCAGGCAAACCGTCCGTCCAGAGGGATTGCAGCGCGCCTGCAAGCATAAGCTGCATCTGGTCGCCTGATGATGCCATCGCCTGTATCGTCAAGAGCGTTGTCTGATCCATGGTTTCATCACCTTTATAGTGCGCTGCCATGGCTGCAGAAAAGAGCGGCGCAACCTGGTTTGCGGCATCCTGGGAGATATGGAAAGTTCCCATTAGGTATGCAACAGCAAGCTGGTTAAGGCCGCTCATGAGATAATCGGTGGCATAGGCTTGAAACGATGTCGCAACACCAAGATCATAATCGATCTCTGTAACGGAGGTCGTCGTGATGTCGACGGTGTGGTCGTTGTTGATGGTGACGGTGCGGACCGGGCTGGGCCAGGTGACCAGTGAACCGGTTTCAATTTCATAAAGCCCGCTGGCGGTATCCCGATTGACATCATTGGCGTGGAAGTGACCGGTAAACATCATGCTTAAACCTGCATCAGCCAACTCCTGAGCAAGAGAAGTGCCGTCAGTAGTATCATCTGCTATCACATAATCCGGAAACAAGTCGGCTTGCAGCGTGAAGTGTTCAGACAGGTTATGGTGCATCATGCCGATGACAGTAATGCCCTTGATTTTGGCTTCCGCAAGGATATCGAGAACCCATTCCTTCGTTGCGGCATTCAGGCTGCCGGAGGTTACAGGGGAGGTACCGTTCTGAGCGTACTTGCAACTGTCGATGCCGAGGATCCAGAGGTTGTCCGCCGCCTCTGCAACATAGCTCAGGGAACTTGTGTCCCTGTAGATGGCTTCTCCATATCCGAAATCCGCATAGATCGCCTGAAAGTCTTCTGCACTGACCGACTCTACCGACGTAGCAGTGCCGCTGGTATAGCTCATGGCATCAGGGTTGTTGATGTCATGGTTGCCGGGAATCACATAAACCTGCACCCCTGTGGTTTCAAGCTCAGCAAGGTATACAGCAAAGGCTTCATGGCTTACTTTTTCGCCGTCCTTGGTAAGGTCGCCAGAGATAAGCAGGATATTCGGTTTTTCAGCTTTAACAATGTCTATCGCGGATTGGAGGATGGCATCGCTTTCCGCAATCATTTTGCGGTCGCCAGCAAGGTATGCATCAAATGCGGCTCCTTCTGTGCCCAGAGATGGCGCGTAATAATGAGGGTCCGATATAACCGAAATAACGGTTTTAGAGAGTGTGGAGGATTGAAGAACTGCAAGGAGATCCTTTAAGTAATTCTCTTCATTAAAGACAGTTAAGGCCATTTTCCACTCCAGTTGATATTATGAAAAGGAATAAGATCATTTATTTGGGAATAAATACATTTTTTATACTTAGAGAGGCTGGGCAATTGTTACAGTATCATCGTAATCATGTAACGCTGTTTAGATCTTTTCTGCCAGGAGAAATGGTGCCAAGAAGAGTCTTCTGAAGCTGCTCATCACCACTGATAACCTGCAAGCCCAAAAATGAAGTGACAAAAAGATTTTCGCTTGCAGCACCTAAGGGCAGATGCACTGTATCAAGTGGAGCATCAAAATACAAGGTCACAATATTACCGAAACCATCTACGCTCGAATTGATGAGTGCAGAGTCAATGCCATCAAAAAGTTTTATTGCCATTGCGATATACCCTATAAGCTTGGATGGATGTGCAGAAATAATTTCAGACATGCAATTATATCACTCCTCGACAACATAATTATTAAGGTTTTGTGACGTTTTTGTTGAGACTATGGAAACTTCTTTGACAAATGGATTTCTCTATGAAACCGCAACCTGCTTTCATTAATTAAGAGGGTTTTTGCCCAAGATCCGGTACAATGATCGTCGTTCACCGGATTCGCTTTGAGAGGGTGGAGTAGTCAAAACCAAAGATCAGATATGACCATAACTGATCTTTGGTTTTGACGTTATAGCTTCAGGTCGGTAACAACAATAGTTCCATGAAACCGTCTGTCAGGGAAAATTACCCGCCCTTTTGAATTAATGACAATATGGGGATTCCCTGATTTTTCAAGCAAGTGCAGAAGTTTCAGCAAGTCTTTTTTTTTGGAGGGTTTTATAATCATATCTGCCAAAGCATCAACTTTTTTTACTTCATGATTGATTAGTTCATCATGCAAATAAAACTCCGCGTTTATTTCCTTTTTCAATTCATCAAGTCGCAACATGAAGTTCTCCTTTTGTTACTCTACTCCGTAGAGCGTACTTTTTGACAAAAAACGTGCAGGAAAGTTTTTTCACAAGAGAATAGGGCCATGGTTTGAAAAAAACTGCCCGATTTAGATTCTTCAAGTTGACGGTGCGATGATGTTTATCAAGAACACTGAACTTCACAAAAGTAAGAAAACAAGATAGTGTTGAGCAATGGTTAAGATCATGTAACAATTCTGTGAAATCATAAAATATAAGGCTCTCCGCAGGCTTTTTTGCAACTCATTATACAGTTGCAACAACGATAAACCCGATATTTTTTGTATGATTAATGTTGCAAAGAAATCTTAAGAGTGTAAAGGAACTTGTGAAAAAAAAAATACTTGACCGGTACGAACATACGGTTTCTGGTAGCGTTATTATTGACGTCGCTGCACAGCGTGTTGAGGATCTGTATGAGAACTTCGACAAGACAGCACCATATCATAAAAAGGATCTTGATGAAGATCTGGTTTATTATCTTACAGAGTGTGTGACTGAAATAGGTCGTGCGGACTTTGTTATCAGGTTTATGTTCGAGTGTTTTCCCTCTGAAGAGTTTATGCTTCGGGTTCGTACCAGTGTCCACAAATATTTCATATATCTGCGAGAGCTTGAGTTTGCTGCAACGAAAAAAATGCTGAAAACATCAGTAATTATTCTCATTTTAGGCATTGTTCTTCTCGGACTCTCTCTCTGGGTCAATAATCTGTTTACTTTTGAAAATGGCACATCCTTTCTTAACAGGGTTTTTGCCGAAGGGCTTACGATTGTAGCCTGGGTCTCGGTGTGGGAGGCGCTTGCTACCTTATTGGTGAACTGGCCTCCGCATTTGTCACAGATAAAACTTTTTATGAAAATTGCTGAAGCTCCAATACAATTTCAAAAGCCATCAGACTCACTTTCCAGTGGTACAGTGGGCCAAGCCGAAAATCAGATTGGGCTGTAATTCATAAAATGAATAGTCTCGACTTCAGGCCAGAAGATGAAGGCGGGAAAAAACATAATCAAGAGAGTCCTCATTAAGAACTATTCTGGAAAAACCAGTTGAACCAAGCTCAGTTGGCCGATTGTCACGATCACTGGAGAATGTGGAATCCTGTTTGCCATTATACCAGCAGACAAGCCTTATGGTGCTTCCCTCAATCTCAAGAGCAGTGATGCCACGTTTTCCAATAGTGCAGCCTGAGTTGAAGAGACTTGGTATGGTCAGATTGTGGTAAATGCCACTTCTGAGGCCGATTTTCTTTCCCTGCCGTGAACAACCTTCAAGTTCGATTTTCAACGACTCCATCTTCTTTTCAATTACCGTTCGTTTTTCGCCCTCAGTGGATGGGTAAATCCTGCAGAGTTCTTCAATCTTGTAGCTCAGATAATCTACTTTGGAAAGAGATTCAAACAATGGACGATGGGTATGTCCTATGATGGAAACAATTTTTTCCCGGTTGGAAAACTCATAAATCGATTTTTCAACAGCGAACCGTCGTCGGCTGTTGTAGGCGACAGAAAAGTTTTTTATACCAGCAGGCTTGGCAATGTAGCGGAGAAAAAAGACTGCTGCACGACTGACAAAAGGAAACGTCTCCCACATGAAGACTGATGCCTGATGGCCGTGAAAAAGCAGGAGAGTTTTATCGCCATAATGAAATTTCAGAGATTCTGCCAGTGATGACGCTAACCTGTACTCTTTTTCCTCAAGCAATGCAGCATCATGGTTGCCCCAGGTTTTCCAAAAAAAGCCGTTTTGTTCAAATGTTTGAAACAGGTCGTAAAAATCTCTCCATTCTGCTTCAATACTGGCTAGCGGAAACTTCAACAGCTCTTCAATATCGCCATTGAGAACGAGACTGTATTTTTTAGGCCGATAATATCGTTCGAGTATGCTTTTAACCAGTTCGGCATTTTTCCGAAACTCATCAAGTCGTCCGCCATTTCCCATGTGCAAATCGCTGAGGATAACAATCTTTGAGGATCGATCGAGATGAACTGACTTTGCTGTATCAAGGAGTCGTTGTAGATGAGGATGCTTTCGTTTATGCAGCCACATCAGGTTATTTCCAAAACAGAGTGCACTGTTTGAGAATTCAAGCATTTCTGTTTTTTATTTACACGCATGAGTTTTTTTTACAGCAGATCGGTCGAGCAAGAGAGCCTGACTGTTTACCTTAGGGGAATCGTTGTCAATCAATGAGTATATGCCGTCGGCATTCATCTGCCATGACTTGACATTGTCGCTGAGGATCAACTCAAAATCTGATGTAACAACTTTGACAAGCGCTTTGTCAAACACGGGAAAAATTGCTTCAACTCGATTGTCAAGGTTTCTTGGCATCAGATCAGCGCTTCCAAGATAAAGCTCTTCCTTTCCTCCATTATGAAAGTAGTATGCCCTGCTGTGTTCAAGAAAACGTCCGATAATGCTGATGACTCGAATATGTTCACTGACTCCGGGAATACCTGGTTTCAGACAGCAAATTCCCCGAACAATAAGGTCGATTTTCACTCCTTCACAGGAGGCCTTGTAGAGTGCCCGGATGGTTTTGGCATCAACCAGGGAGTTCATTTTCATGATTATTCTTCCGCATTTGTTTTCCTGGTTCCATTCAATTTCCCGCTCAATCATCTCAATAATTCTTTTTCGGGTGTTGAATGGTGATACAAGCAGTTTTCGAAATGCGGTATGTTTTGAATACCCGGTCAAAGCGTTGAAGAGTTCTGCTACATCATTGGCTAACTGTTCGTTGGTTGTGAAAAGGCTGTAATCAGTGTAAAGCTTTCCTGTCGACGGGTTGTAGTTGCCTGTTCCAAGATGGAGATATCGTTTCAATTTTTGTTGTTCACGTCGAACTATCAGGGTGAGTTTGGCATGTGTTTTCAGTCCTGGCAGACCATAAGAGACATGAGCGCCGACATTTTCAAGCGCCCGAGCCCAGACAATGTTATTACCTTCATCAAATCTTGCTTTGAGTTCCACAAGGACTGCAACCTGTTTCCCTGCTTCGGCAGCCTTCATCAAAGCCATTACAATCGGAGAATTGCTTCCCACCCTGTACAGCGTCTGCTTTATTGAAAGTACTGCAGGATCAAGCGCAGCTTTGTTGATCAAATCAACGACAGGCTGAAACGACTCGAAAGGATGATAAAGCAATCTGTCTTTTGTTCTTATCGCACTAAAAATATCCGTTCCGAACTCTTCCTCAATTCGGTTACCCGGCAAAAAAGGCTCATCTTTCAAGTCCGGTCGCTCTATCTTCAGAAGATCAATAAGGCAGTTAAATCCAAGCGTGCCGTCTATATCATAGACATTTCGTGGCGCTACATTGAGATTTTTCATGAGCAGATTTCTCATTGAAGGAGGCATTTCTGGTGTAATGTCAAGTCGGACAACCTTTCCGTAGCGACGTGACCGAATTCCTCGCTCGATCGTTTTCAACAGATCGCCTGCTTCATCTTCTTCAATTTCCATATCAGCATCACGAATCAATCTAAAAAAATGCGATTGTATAATCCTCATTTTCGGAAACAGGTGGACCAGATTGCATTCAATCAGATCTTCAATCCAGATAAACCGTATAATTCCGTTTTCATCATGAAAGCCCTTGATATTGTTGAGCTGAAGAAGTCGCGGAAGAATATCTGGAACTTTTACGCGGGCAAACTTCAATCCTCTGCTTTCATCGTCTTCCAGTTCTACGGCAAGATTCAGTGAAAAATTTGACATGAACGGAAATGGATGACCTGTATCGAAAGCGAGCGGGGTGAGTACAGGATAGATCTCCTTTCGAAAATAGTGACTCAAAGCCCGCTGCTGCGTGACGGATAATTCAGATACTTTAAGAAACTCAATACCCTGCTGTAGCAGCGCGGGCACAAGATCGTGATAAAAGCACTGGTTTCTTTCGTTGAGCTGTTGCTGTACAATCTCGCGAATCTTTTCAAGCTGCTCAGAAGGCGTATAACCATCGATCGTTCGATCCTGAAAGCCAGCCTCATATTGATCTTCAATACCGGCAACACGGATCATGAAATATTCATCAAGATTTGAGCTGAAAATCGAAATGAATTTTACCCGCTCAAGAAGTGGGTGCGCCTGGGGATTACGCGCTTCTTCAAGTACCCGCTGATTGAAATAGAGCCAGCTCAGCTCCCGGTTGACATAAAGGGAGCTGTTGAGAAAATTCGGAAGTCCCACTCTATTGCGGTCAAAAATTTCAGGTTCCTTTTCTTCTGTGGGCAGCAAATAAGGCAACTGCTCCGTTAATTCTTGTGGTTGGCTTAACATATATTTCTTCAAGAGGTTATCAATTGATCATAAGACCATTCTGTGTGCCGCACCATCTCTCCCGTTACCAGAAAAACTACTTCATTGGCTATTCGGGTTGCATGATCAGCCATCCGTTCGATATACCTTGAAATGCTTAAGGCGGCTATGAGCTGGTCAACATCCGAATCCGGATTTTTCATGAGTGCCGTAACCCTTTTAAAAACTTTTCGATGTATGGAATCAATATCTTCATCCATGGCACTGACAAGTCTGGCAAGAATGCTGTCTTTAGAGACAAAAGCCTCAATCGACTTCTTGACCATTTCGCATGCGTGCATGCAGATATTTTCGAATTCAAACGACTCGAGCATTTCAGGACTGATTTCAGGTATACGGTCAATAATATGAATAGCCAGATCTCCGATATGCTTCAGTTCATCATTTATCTTTATAATGGTGACAATTGCACGCAGATCCATTGCAACCGGTTGCTGCAAGGCGAGAAAAGCGAGACAGCGTTCCTCAAGGTTGATCTCGGACACGTCAATTTCATTTTCAACAATTCTGATGTGGCGTGCGCCATAATCATCATGATGTTTGACGGCATGCAGGGCATCAAGAAAATCCCCCACTACTTTCCCGGAAAGTTGAGCAAGAATCTGGGAGAGTTCTTTTATAAGTAAATGAGCCGGGCGTTCTGACATAAAGAGAAAATTTTTTCGTGAGCTGAATATTTAGAAAGTCTGAAATTTTTATCATCTGTTCTGAATCATCCAGAGTAATGATTAAACAATGACGGAAATTAAATGTTCCTAATCTATAAGCTTCAAGCGTAACAAGCAATGGCGCTTCTGTTACAACTCTGAAACATTTTCGGCGTAAGCCTTCCGTATCCGACCGGTTACCGCACACGAACCTTGAACTTGTTCATGGAAAGACAGGAGGACTCGGTGTTGACTTTTCTCTGTCGCTCGCTAAAGATTTAACCTGTTTGTAACAATTCATCATTATTGGTTGTCTCTATATTTTTCTAAAAACGTTACCTTCAAAAACATTATAAATTGGAGGTACAATCAGTGCCATTTGTTCCATCAAAGGTGTTTTTTACACCAAAACTCCGGAAAATGGTGAAAATGGTCTGCGGGAAAATCGGGCACAAAAATCACTGTTGTTTGAATCAGAATGACTAATATTTACCAGGAGGGTGGATCATCATGGAAAAAAACACGGCACAAGTAACCTTTGCAGATGTTATGGGTATTTGTGAAGGACGAGAGGAGATCGATTGTTCAAACAAGGGATTAACGTCACTATCAGGTTGTCCGGAAAAAGTCGGGGATTTCAACTGTTCAGGAAATAAACTGAAAGCGCTTGAGGGCGCACCAAAAAAAATTAAGGGAGATTTCAATTGCTCAGGGAACTTGTTGACCTCACTGGAGGGAGCCCCTGAGGAGGTTAAAGGAAATTTTGATTGTTCCAATAATCGATTGCTATCTCTTGCTGGCAGTCCAGTTTTTATTATGGGAGATTTTTCTTGTGCAGGAAACCAGTTGACATCGCTCAAAAGCGAAATAGATGGCACATTTCTTACAGGGTGCCCGGAGGTCGTTGAGGGAGATTTTAATTGTTCAGGGAACAAGCTTACATCACTTGAAGGTGCGCCTCTTCTTGCTGGTGGTGATTTTGATTGTTCAGATAACCAACTTACTTCACTTAACGGTGCAACAAAAAAAATTCAGGGGGATTTTGATTGTTCCAATAACCAATTGACCTCTCTTTCTGGCGGTACCGATTGTATTATGGGGGATTATTCTTGCACAGGAAACCAGTTGACATCGCTCAAGGGTGGACCTCGAAAAGTGTTCGGTGACTTCGATTGTTCATCCAATCAATTGACCTCTCTCAAGGGGGCACATAAAAAAGTCCATGGTATTTTTAATTGTTCAGTCAACCAGTTGACCTCTCTCAAGGGCGCTCCTGAGGAAGTTGATGGTTTTGACTGTTCCTGCAACCGATTGACTTCACTCAGGTGGGCTCCTGAAAAAGTCAAGGGTAACTTTGACTGCTCAAGTAACCAATTGATTTCACTCGATGGCGCCCCAAAAAAAGTTAAAGGAAATTTTAATTGCTCAGAGAATAAGTTGTCTTTGCTTGATGGTACTCTCAAGAAAGTTGGCGGAGATTTTATTTGCGATAAAAATGTACAGCTTTTTGAAGATCAACAAGTTCGTGCGGCTTACAATGTGAAAGGGAACTGCATCTCATAACGTCTCACAACATGAAGCTGGCAACAACGGTCATAATTGTTGCCAGCAAAGAGCAATTAGTGAAAAGCGTTGGTCAAATCTCCTGCCTGTGGCCGAATGCCAGGTAACGGTTCAAGCTCAAACCGCTTTGTTATAAATTTCAGGATAGACGTTGTGTCGTAATACGTGTGATCGACAAAATGAGTTTTGGCCCAGGGTGATATGATAATAGCTGGAATACGCATACCAGGTCCCCAGCGATCACCTTTTGGCGGAGTAACATGATCCCAGAACCCGCCATTTTCATCATAGGTTATAATAATTGCCATCTTTTTCCATTGAGGACTTTTCTGTAACTCATGGACAACTTCTGCAATATGGGCATCTCCAGACATCACATCGGCATATCCCGGATGTTGGTTTAGATTACCTTGTGGTTTGTAAAAGACAACTGACGGTAATGTTCCAGCCACCGGCCACAGGCAGGGCCTCATATACTTCTACATCATAGCCATCAATTGCCAGATAATAAGCGCAGGTGAGTCCAGCAGGACCAGCGCCGACAACAGCAACCTTCTTGCCCTTGCTTTCCTTCTTTTCCGGCATGTAGCGTGTATCGCTATTTAGA
>CAJAAV010000239.1 GCA_903937835.1 uncultured Chlorobiaceae bacterium
AAAGTCAACGCCAAACGATACGGGAAACCAAAGAAGACCTGAGAAAGCGAATGCACGCACCCATAAAACAGACAGGTGACTGGCTGAAAAGTGTCGTGCAAGGCTACGGGCAATACTATCCTGAAAGTAGGATAAAGCGCACACATTAACGAAAAACATCACCGCGCAGGCACGATTTTCAAGCAAAATCGTGCTTTTTTCTTGCTTTTTAACGTGTACGTATGTATTATAAGGAAAACACGATAAATAGGAGCAAACCCCATGTCTAAACCAGTAACTGGAAAAACTCACGTTGGAGAACGCCGTGAACGACGCCCAAATGGCGATGTTTACCTCTATGAGAGGGTTACGGCCTATAATGAACAGGCCAGAAAGACCTATACAGTCAGCCAGAAGCTGAAGGGGAAAATCAAGTCGGGGACACAGGAGGTAATCACCACACGTCCGAAGAAACGCAAAGGTGAGGGAGTCGTGGCTTGCGCGGTGCGCAGGCATAGTGGCCTCACGGATATTCTGGAGTGGGTCGGAACAGCCTCCGGCATTGACGATGACGTGCGATTTTCGTTCAGCGAGGGCGACGCTGCCAAGATTCTCTCCATTGCACGATACTGGATTGGTTCTGGCGGAAACACCTTGCCACGCCTTGAGGGCTGGCAGGTAATGCACTCCCTTCCATACAGCGAAGCTATCACCGAAGACGTTTACGGCGACTTGTTCAAAAGTGTCGGCCGCAACGAGGACGGCGTGCAGCGCTACTTCTCCTTCCGGGCGGATCGCTTGGGCAAACATCCTGTGCTGGCGTTCGATTCGACCACGATATCTACCTACTCCGAGAACCAGTCGGAAGCGCGGCGCGGGTTTAACAAGGACGGTGACGGACTGAACACCATCAAGCTTCTGACGTTATATTCCGTCAAGGAGCGCGAGCCTCTGGCCTTCGCCAAGCAGCCCGGTAATGTCCCGGATGTCATATCCATTGAGAACGCCCTGACTCAGCTCAAGTGCTTTAGCCTTGAGAAGCCCTTGATTGTCACCGACAATGGTTACTACAGTCAGGAGAACATGATGAGATTTGCCTTGCGCAACATGAAATTCCTGACTCTGGTCGACCCCAACGTCACTTGGGTTCGCGAAGCAGTGGACGCGCTTCGTGAGACGCTGGCGAGCATGTCCAGCACTTGTCCATTTGATCCGTCCGTTTGCGGTGCTATGACGATGAGAACGCACGAGTTCCGTCAAGTTCGCCAGCGGTCGCGCAACGGCAAGCTGGCAGGAGAAGAAGAGACGTTCGTTCGCCGCCTTTATGTGCATGTCTTCTATTCCCCCGACAACGACACCAGGAAGCAACTTGCATTTCGTAAGGACTTGCTTGAGTTAAAGGCTCAAGTGGAAGATGGAGTGGCGGAGTTCACAAAATCCGCGCAAAGAAAGATAGACAGGTACCTGGTCTGCTCGAAAAAGGGGCGTGGTGGACAAGTGAAGGTTGGCTTCAACGACAAAGCCACCATCGAAGCAAAGAAATACTTCGGCTATTTCGCGCTCGTCAGCAATCAGAGCATGGACACGTTCACAGCACTTGAAGATTATCGACTGCGTGAAAAAATAGAGGAGCTCTTCGCGGTGCATAAGGGGGGGCTTGATGGAGCACGGCCGCGTACATGGCACCCCGACAATCTGCGGGGAAGGCAGTTCGTGCAGTTTGTCTCACTGGGTTATCACTGCTTTCTGACGAAGAAAATCAAGGAAATGCGAGAAGGGCTTGGAAAAAACAAAAGCGAAAAGACCGCCGCGCTTGTCAAGCTCGAAAATCAACTGGACAAGTGGCTTGAGCAACGATCACTCGCCCAGATTCTGGACTGGTTCGACTGCATTGAAACGACCAACGTGCGAACACCCATGGGCAACTACCGTTGGTCTACCGAATCAGTAGCCAGAGACAGGTTGTTCCTGGAATATCTGGGAGTGCACTGCAAATAGTGTGCGCTTTATCCTACTTTCAGGGTAATAGTTTATTATGCAAAAGGTTATGTCTTCGGTTGTTAGCGGCTATATGCCCTTGCGCACTCCCCGGCTGAAGAAACTGATGATCTCCTCTTCCGTCCATAAACCTGACTTCCCAGCCACTTCGACACCAGTTCCTGCAATTCTGGTTTACCCATAAAGTCGGCAAAAAGCTCCTCGTTCAGTTCCATGCGCTCAATAAACAATGACTCCAGCACCTGACGAAAGACAAGCTGAAATTTATCGAGTGAATTGACTCCGGCAGCCTTCTTGAGCGCTTCATTCTGGCTTGCCGCTTCTGCGATCTGATCGAAAAAGAGTTGATCTGCTTCGTTCAGGTCACCACCAAAGCGCTCGTTGATGAGATCAATAAGCCGGGAGAGTGACACCTCCTCCTCATGCACCATGCCGCTTCCCACTTCGGGAGGTCCATCAAGCGGCTTGGCGAAGCCTTCACTTAAACTGATCGAACCCTCACTGATCTTCTGCAAACGGTAATAGTCGAGTTCAACCTCTTCATCAAACTGGTATCCAGCGCCACTCTTCCGTTTTGGCAACTTCAATGCCAGATGGCGCAAATAGGTGAATAGCTTCTCTAAATCGCTGTCCTGATAGGGAATCACCTGGCTCAAAAAGCTGTAAAGATTGCGGAAAGCCTGGGCCTTGCCGCGCCACAACTCAGCCTCCTCCTCTTCCGTGTTTTGCAGGTGCTGAAACCGCGCAACCGCACCATCAAGAATTGCATTCATTTGTTTGTGATCGGCAGTGCTTTGGCGTCGCTTGGGTGCAAAAAAGATAGCCGAAAAGTCGTTCACTTCTGGTTGAAGATAAATTCCTGAAGCATCAAGCTCTGCCTTAACAGTGTAAAGCCTGTCAGTATCCACCTGCTCACCCATGACGGAGCCTTCGTAGTACTGACGAAACGCCTCCTGAATTTCGGCAGGATCATTAACAAAGTCGAGCACAAAGGTATCGTCCTTGAGTGGATGCGTCCGATTCAAGCGAGAGAGCGCCTGCACCGCCTGAATTCCACCGAGCCGCTTGTCGACGTACATTGAATGCAACAGCGGCTGGTCAAATCCGGTCTGATATTTCTCCGCCACCAGCAAAACGCGGTATTCAACATTGGCAAAGGTATCGGGTAACTCCTTCTCTTTCACTCCGCCATTCATTTCAACTTCTGTATAGCTTTTATCGGACAATTTGTCGTCATCAACCCTGCCGGAGAAGGCCACCAGGCTCTTGATGGGATAGCCCTTTTCGGCAATATATTCGTCGAAAGCCTGTTTGTAACGCACCGCCTCCAACCGTGAGCCGGTAATCACCATCGCCTTGGCATGGCCACCGATTTTGTGCCGGGTATGCTGATAAAAATGCTCAACCATGACCTCCGTTTTTTGCCCAATATTGTGGGGATGCAGGCGCATAAAGCGGGCGAGTGCTTTGGCAGCCTTTTTGCGCTCCACATTCGGGTCCTCCTCCGCCTTTTTGATAAGCCGGTAGTAGGTTTTATAGGTCACATAATTGGCCAGCACATTCATGATGAATCCTTCCTCAATAGCCTGTCGCATGGTGTAGCGGTGAAACGGCTCTCCATTTCGGCCAAAGATAGCCAGCGTCTTGTGCTTGGGCGTAGCGGTAAAGGCAAAAAAGCTGATATTTTGCTGACGCCCGCGCTTGGCCATGGAGCGAAACAGACGTTTCAGCTCCACTTCGCCCTCTTCCTCGGCCATCTCTCTGGCTTTCTGCCTCAACTCACTGCCTCCCAGCACTCCTTTAAGCTCAGTGGCAGTTTCGCCCGATTGCGAACTGTGTGCCTCATCAATAATCACCGCGTATTTTCGCGTCGGCAGATAACTGTTGCTCCCTTCTCCGCGCTCCTCGGCAAGTTTCGTCAACTGGGCGGAAACAAACGGAAACTTCTGCAAGGTGGTGATAATGATCGGCACCCCCGACTCCAGCGCCTCAGCAAGTTGGCGCGAGTCTTCATCAATCTTCTGCACCACACCCTGCCGGTGATCAAACTGATAGATGGTGTTCTGCAACTGACGGTCGAGCACCACTCGATCAGTAATGACAACCACGCTGTCGAATATCCGCTCATCTTTTTCGTTGTGCAGCGAGGAGAGCCGATGCGCCAGCCAGGCAATGGTATTGCTCTTGCCGCTACCCGCCGAATGCTCAACCAGGTAGTTATGCCCCACCCCTTCGGAGGCAACCGCTGCAACAATCTGCCGCACCGCTTGCAACTGATGATAGCGCGGGAAGATCATGCTTTCTGTCCGAACCTTCCTGAATTCGTCGGTTATCTTCTCCTGTACGTCGAGATGGAGAAAACGCGCCAGCAAATCAAGGAGACTATCACGCTGCAACGCCACTTCCCACAGGTATGCTGTTTTGTAATTGCGCCCGGCCTTATCGGGTTCATTGCCAGCACCACCTTGATTGCCCCGGTTGAACGGCAGAAAATGGGTGCCCAAACCAGCAAGTCGAGTGGTCATCTGCGCCTCTTCCGTGTCCACCGCAAAATGCACCAGCGTCCGTTTGGTGAACTGGAAGATCAACTCACGCGGGTCACGGTCATGACGATATTGGTGGATGGCGTTGGCCACCCGTTTGTCCGGTAAGCGGGTTCTTCAACTCCAGCGTCACCACTGGCACGCCATTGAGCGACAGCACCACATCGAGCGACTTTTCACTCTGGGTACTGAAATGCAGTTGCCGGGTCAGGCCAAGCCGATTGGCCTGATAATTTGATTCCAGCTCCCGATTGAGTCCATGCGCAGGACGAAAAAAGGCAAGACGCAGGGTTTTGCCAAAACATTTGAAGCCATGGCGCAAGGTGGCAAGAACACCGTGCGTCTCCATCCACTTGCTCAGCGCCTCAAGAACACGTTTGCCACACTCTTCGCCGTGGAGGGATTGCAGTTTTTCCCACTGCTTCGCTTGAGTGGTGCGAATGAACTCCAGTACCTCGTCGGGGAAGATTGCCCGCTCACGGTCGAAAGCCGCTGAAGGAAGCGTGTGATAACCATCGGCCAACAGGACTGACTCGATAGCGGTTTCAAAGGCAGCTTCGCTGGTTTGTTTCATTTGGCAATCCTCGCTTGTCTTTTCCTTAACCAGTACACAATAACTTGAGCGTATTCTGGCAAATCACCTTTTTGAGATCCATCCCACTTTGGCAGCTCTTTTAATGGTTCCAGCTTTTTACCTGCCTGTAGACGCTGCTGAAATGCAGTTAATACCGCCTTGCGATTGCTGATAAATTGTTTCAAATTAAGGTTAAGTACCTTGTTCATATCATTATCAAAACCAAGGTCATAGGACTGAATACTGCCATCTCCAAGAAACTGAATTTTTTGTTCCACGTTGCAAGCAGGATCTGCTGGGCTGAAACATAAATCCGAATTACCTTTAAGAGTGTCGCAGTGCTGGACATCTTCGGGTTGACCATGCCCTCCCAGGCACGCTCCGAGCATGTTACGATAATCAAGTTGTAGCTCTGGATAAACATCCTGGCACCGCCAATGCTCAATTTTCATACTCTCGACACTTGGCCGAATACGGGCTTGACAGTAGCAACAGAGTCCACGTTGCTCGTCAATCAAAGATTGTCGCAACGTATTTTTATCTGTATAGTTGTCGTAGTCTGCGAAGAGCTTCTTTCGATGTTCAGTAAGCGAGCGAGGCTCAGCATTCTTATGGATATTCCGCATTAATCGTCACCCTCAAGAAACTTGATCAGAGCACATGCACGTGTCAACTCCGGCTCACCCTCCCCAAGTCGTTTTGTAAGGGAAACCATATTTTCCCTTGCTTTGGCAAAATCTTCCTTATCAATCAGTTCAAAGAGCACTTTCAACTCGGCTTCGATCTGCATGTTGCGCACTGGAGTGTCCATCATTTCTTGAAGGATACGATTAGCATCCATGCCGTAGGCCTCTGTTGGAGTCACGACAACAACCTTACTTCCTTGGTATGCCAGAAAACGTACGGAACGAGCCTCAACTTCACCAAGTACCAGAGGTGAATGCGTAGTAATCACGAACTGACAGTTCTTGAAGGTGTCTCGGAGTCGCCTGACGACCTGGCGTTGCCACTTTGGATGCAAGTGCAACTCAATCTCATCAATCATCACCAGCGCAACACCTTCAACAATGGGATTTTCACTATCGGGATTGGCAATCGCCAGGCGGCGGGTCAGATCAAACACCAACGCTAACAAACCTCGTTCACCGTCTGACAATTGTTCCAGAAAAAAACGCTCCCCATTCTTTTCTACACTGAAGCGCGGTTGTCGTTCTGAATGCAACGAAAGTCCACTTACCTCGGGCAAAAAGGAACTGATAGCGACTCCAAGCTGATTGAGGATTATTTCAGCCATATCTGACCGCTCCCCCTCTTTCAACGCTCTATACCAGTTGGCAAAATCGTTCTGAGAGACTTCTAATTGATTCAGAGACTTGTCATAAGCCATAGCTATTTCCACCGCCTTTGTCTTCGGAAGGTTAGGTGGAAGCCGGGAAAGAAAACGCTCGGTCGAATAGCAGACTGCCAAAGGCTGCGCTCGCATTAACTTGGACGACATGACGAATTCTTCAGGGGTCGTGTTGGAATCAAAAGGCAAAAATCTAACTATTGGCGCATCAGAGGGATCCAGTTGCAATTGGATCATCCGTAACTCGTCTTCGATCTTTTCCTCCTCCTTTGAACCTGTCTTTGTTCCCCGAATCGAAAACCTCAGATCGTCACGACGCTTGAGTTGTAGATCAACTTTCTCCGGTGTCAGCGGTGCTGCACGAGAAACATCAATACGAAGATGCGAAGTCTCCAATCTCAACACAGTAGACATAATCATGCTGGGCTTGCCAATCTGAACGTCGGTATCTGCAAACGGTAAAGGATCTTCGCCCGATGGTGTGAACTGTGGAAGCGCTCGGGAAAGCATGCTTGCCAGCGATTTCAAGATACCAGACTTCCCTACGCCATTCACTCCGGCGATAACCGTAACGTCAGATGCAAAGTCAAGATCAATCTGATCAAACCCGCGAAAATTGGCAAGTCTGATTCGTTCGAGTTTCATAATGACATCTCCTCTGTCGATATTTGTTCCGTAACTGCGGCTGTGATAAGCGCAGTACGGCGCTCTTTGAGAAGCAAACAGGACTTTAACAGCTCCTCTCTTAATAGGATAACACGCTTTTCATACACAACCAATTTCTGGTGTATAACTATTTGCTCTTGAAGCGGAGGAATCGGAACAAGAAGGCTCAACATTTCTTCGATGGCAAGATTTTTCATGCTTGGGCTTGTTCCTGTTGCCATTGACGATAGCGCCTGCCGTGCCTCTTTTGATGAAAGGAGAAGCGCCATGAAAGGAACATGGATGCGCTCTTTGTCAAAGCTTATTTTCCACAAACGATCAGGCAAAAATAAATTCGGATAGTCGCAATCAACATAACCACTCTCTCCTACCAACGCAGGAGTATTCATTCGACTCATGATGATAGTGTCGCATGTTACAGGGCAAGAGAGACGTTCAAACTCTTTTTTCCAAACTGATTTATTCTCTTCCGGGAAAAAACGCCCGCCAAATACAGCACTGGTCTTCAATACTCCAAATGCGCTACCATCAACAGGTTGATCGCTGGCGTTAACGCTTACTCCCGATAAAACAGATGTAATAACCCATTTCAATCGTTCTACGGACCAATTCTTGGGTATTGTGTCAAACCATGACGCACCAGAATGCTTGATAGCGACTGTTGGGTTGAGCCCTTGGATCACCGCATGACTGATGAGAGTTGCGCGTTTTTCTTCCAACAAGGCTAACATGCGCTCCTTTTCCGCCAGCAATGCATCAATATGTGCAGTTTCTCGGTCAAGATAATCTGCGATGATTTGTTGATGATCATCCACTGGAAGCAGAACCCTTTGCTCATAAACAGAATCTCTGTTCAGTCCAGGAACGGCCGCCTCTTGTGAGCCTTCGTCCAACTTCAAGGTTTGCAACGCCCAATACAGCCAGCGTAGGGAGGCATTGGTCAACTCTTTATCAATAAAAAATGTGGTATCTGAAGCAAAACAGCCTTCTTGTGCCCAATTTAATTTTCCGTAAGGACCTTTTCGGCCAACCACAATAGAAGGGACGCCTGTGTTCTTTTCGCTTGTTGTTGCATACGGCCCATTTGATCCAAAAACGGGAATATTACCAACAAGATCATCCTCTTTTGGCAGAGAATCGCCATAACCCAAATGACAAATAAATTTTAAGCGAACAGCTTCGTTCATTCTTTGATCTCCCGTAACAACCTTTTATTCCGTATTTGTGCAATAAGATTACCGCACGAGAGACTCTTCCTGCGGTAGATGTTCACCCATGGCACATCAACGGCCCACTTGCTCAAAACTTTATAGCGCAGAGGATTATCGAGCAAGGAAAAAAATATGAGGTTACTGGATAAGCCGCTCTGCTTACTATATAAGGTATCGAGGTTACTGGATAAGCGCTCCAGGTTACCCGATAAGCCACTCATTTGCCCTGGAAACCATTTGATAGCTTCATACCATGAAGCCACACCACAGCCCATTCGAACAAGCAATGAGGATTCGTGCGGGTTCACTCCGTCACCTCCTTGAGCAACTCCATGATCCGCTTCTCGACATCAGCCAGTTCGGTGTCAATCTCCTTCAATGAGCGAGGTGCTTGGTACTGAAAGAAAACTCTGTTGAAGTTAATCTCGTATCCCACCTTGCCGATACCGCCATCCTGCTCATCGAGCGTTTCGCGGTCAATCCAGGCATCTCCGACATAAGGGCGCACTTCGCGCAGAAAGTAGGTGGCGATATCTTCCTTGAGAGGAATGTTTTCGGTGTCTTTAAGCGCTGGGTCAGGCTCGTATTCGATATACTTGCCTTTTCTTCCAACACGCAGACCCAGCACTGCCTCCAGCTCGCTGCGTGTCAAACCGGCAGGCAGGGTCTGATCAGGAAACAGCATTTTAGTGTCCAAAGCGTCAATCTTTTGCTGCCTGGCGATAACCGGTTCTGCTCCCGGATCAACTTCAGTGAAGACCTCCCGGAATATTTTTTTCTGCGCTGTGCCCTTTGCTCCCGGCGTCCAACCGCTGGCTTGATGGGGCAGGGCTTTAACAACATGCTGCACTTTTTCCCATACATTGTTCCAGTCGAAAAGAGGCTCGTTGCCCAACGCCTCTTCCATCGAGAGAACAGCATCAAGCAATTCGGGGCAGGTGTCGAGGAAACGCTCTTTGGTTTTGCGGGTAATCTGGAAGCGCAGGCGCAGAGGGCGCTGAACGGTGATGCGCCGGTAGCCAAAATCAGCGTTATCAAAAATTTTGCTGGTTTTAGAGTTATCGAGCGCACCATGCTCGCGCGTAACGGTGTCGATGGCGGCTTCATCAAGGTAGCGGCGCTTGTTGCCGAGGCTGCGCTTCATCGGTATCCAGCGTTCGCGTGCATCGATCAGTTGAATCTTGCCTTTGCGGTGAGGCGCTTTGCGATTGCTAAGCACCCAGATAAAGGTGCCGATA
This sequence comes from uncultured Chlorobiaceae bacterium, assembly GCA_903937835.1. Lineage (GTDB taxonomy): Bacteria > Bacteroidota > Chlorobiia > Chlorobiales > Chlorobiaceae > Chlorobium. The sequence goes on from CAJAAV010000239.1 coordinate 9,558, forward strand.
CCAGTGTTGTAAAACATCTGCTCGGGCAGTGCGACGATGGCTTCGAGCCAGTCGTGCTCAATAATCCAGCGGCGAATTTCACTCTCTCCACTGCCTGCTCCTCCGGTAAAGAGGGGGGAACCATTGAAGACGATAGCTACACGTGAGCCAGTTTTGTTGCGATTACCTTCTTGCCAAGGCTCAAATTTGGAGATCATGTGGACAAGAAAGAGCAACGCACCATCGTTGATACGGGGGAGCTTGCCATTGTAGCCCCGGAAGTTTGGGGAGCGGTCAATCACTCTCTTCTCCCCCTTCCAGTCCACTCCGAAGGGCGGATTGGCGAGCAGATAATCAAAACGCATCTCAGGAAATTTATCGTCGATCAGGGTGTTGCCGTATTCAATGCGACTCTCTTTATGACCTTTTATGAGCAGGTCAGAGGCGGCCACGGCGTAGGAGCGCGGGTTATAATCCTGTCCAAACACTTTAACGGTGGCCTGCTCGTTGTGGGCACGAATCCAGTTCTGCGCCTCGGCCAACATGCCACCCGTACCGCAGGCTGGATCACAGATTGTGACAATAATGCCCTCCTGTGTCAATACCCTGGTATCTGGCTCCAGCAAAAGGTTTACCATCAGTCGAATAACTTCGCGCGGCGTGAAGTGGTCGCCGGAGGTTTCGTTTGCCGCTTCATTGAATCGCCGGATCAGCTCTTCGAAGACCAGCCCCATGGTGATGTTGTCGACCCGCGAGGGGTGCAGATCCATATCTTCGAACTGGGCAACAACCTGATAGAGCCGGTTGGCCTCTTCAAGCTTTTCAATCTCCTTGTCGAACTCGAAGCGCTCAAAAATTTTGCGGATGTTCTCTGAAAAGCCGTTGATATAATCGGTGAGATGGCGACCGATGTTGTCGGGGTCACCCTTAAGCTTGCGAAAATTGAGCTGGCTGTGGTTATGGAAACCCAGCGGCTTACCATCTTCATCTTTGGCCAGATTATTCAGTATGGCTTCAATACTGGCCCCACCCCTGGCGGTGAGCTCTGCATGTTTGTTGAGAACACTCTCCTTTGTTGGCTCCAGCACACAGTCGAGGCGGCGCAGTACCGTAAGCGGCAACATCACCCGTTCGTACTGAGGCGGGCGGTAAGGCCCGCGCAGCAGTTCGGCAACCGACCATATAAAATTTGAGAGCTGCTGAAAATTAACTGGAGGCATGATTCTAATGGTTCTTTTCCAAATCCGTCTTATGGTGAATGAACTGAGTAAATATTTGGTGCATGTTACAACAAAGATATAACATATACCGATAGACTCAATAAGACAAAATTGAGGGATACTGCCGACAATCTGCCGAAAGCACATTAAACAGGAAGAGAGATCACCTCCCGCAGCATTTTTTGAACTTCTTCCCGCTGCCACATTGACACGGCTCATTGCGGCCCGTTCGAGATGTCCCGGATGCGATCTCCATCTCATTTACACTGTCCCTTTCACCTTGCCGGGACATACTCAAGAACACCTTGATTCCTCTAACACAATCCGGCACTCTCTCCCAGAACTCTCTGAACATCTTCTTCGATAACTGAACGGAGTCATCCGGACTGACACTGAGAGCATGAATTACAGAAAAAAGTGTTGTCGCCGTTTCATCCCAAAAAACAGGTTCCCATTCAGCTTCATTGAGACTGACACCGATCAGAAATCCCGTTGCCCACAACTTGAGAGAAGAGACCCTCTCTTCATCACTTTCATACGCATAGGTATCAGGAAGTGGCATATAAGAATGAGGATACTTCGTCAACAGCACATCAATGCTGCTCATCATCCTCATCAGCATCTCCATAATGCGTTTTGCCTGCTGTACACTCTCAAATTTTGGTTCTCTTCCGCCTCCGGTAAAATCCCATACCAGTGGCACCCATGGTACCGGGAAAAAAGATACCCGCCCAATAACCAGAGCCGTCAAAAATCCGTCAATAGTCTCAAGAGTCATCGTTCCTTCAGGAAGGTCATCCGAAAGGAAAAAATCCTCAAGCTCATTGACCTCACTGTCGGTTAGCGCTATCAGGCTGTGACCTGAAAAATCTTTCTGTATCATCATTGCGATGGTTTATTATGCTGCCAATCTCATCGCACCTTCTTCCAGCCTAAAGGCCTTGGGCAGATAAAATTTGAGAGCTGCTGAAAATTAACCGGGAGCATGATTTTAATCGTTCTTTTTCATAAAGAGAATTTCGTGCGTACAATTTACTTATAGGACAACTATAATTTTTGTAACCTTTTACAGTCCGTCATCACGAAATTCCTATTCTGACTTACTGAAAAATGAACCGAGCAATTATTCGACGCATATAGAGTACAATAAGGGTACAACATATACCGATAGACTCAATAAGACAAAGTAGAGAAATACTGTCAATAATTTGTCGGGGGCGCGCCGAATGGCAGGAACCATCACTTCCCGCAGCATTTTTTGAACTTCTTCCCGCTGCCACAAGGGCATGGCTCATTGCGGCCAATCCGGTCTGCTTCGTTGGCAATCACTACGCCTTTTTCTCTTGCCATTTCTTGCTGGCGCCGAGGCAGCCAGAATTTGCGGATCTCGTTCACATATTCAGGAATCAGATCTCTGATCAAATTGAATGTTTTTGTTGGCAGTGGCGGGGTGTTGTTTGCAAAGGGACTAAGCAGATAAATTGGTATTAAGAATTCCTCAAAAAAGTCCTCATTGTCAAGCATCGGTTTCCAGTTATTTTTATTACAGTATATTCCCGCCATAAATCCGGTCGCCCACAACTTTATAAAATCGTTGTAGATCTCTTCGTTCTCAAGTTCAATCTCCATGCACAATGGACAGTATAATTCAGTAGAACTGGCAAAGAATATCGTGAGGCTGTCCTTCATTTTCAGGACGAGCTTTGTCATTCTGTTCGCCTGATCAACGGATTCAAATGCAGGAGTTTCACGACCATCGGGCATATCCCACACCAAAGGCATCCATGTTTCTGTCGGAACAGATGCTGGCCCAATAACCAGCGCAGCAAGAAAACCGTCGAGAGACTCAAGAATCATTGCACCGTCAGGCACGGTATCGGAATCAAGAAAATCCTGAAGCTCGGCCATCTCACTGTCGGAGATGAAGGCAAGCAACTCATCTGGAAAATCGTGTTGTGTCATGATGTGTATGTTTTGGATACGGAATGTGCTTTACGATAAAATAAGAGGAGAAAACTGATTTGTCAGCCGCGTATTAGCTATTATTGAAACGTATAAGTCGCCAAAAGCGAACCTGAAACAGGTGTTTTGGCGCAATAAAGCTTTTATCCGCGAAAAATAGAGGGGTTACCGTTATTCAGAACAGTGCATCCAGAGTAAGAACATTCGATACCAGCTCTTTTCGATAGGCGTTATCGGTTACGCCATACGTGGTAATCATGGTTAGAAAGATATTTTTCCGTGTACCGGTTACCTGGCGGAAAACATTTATTTTTCGACGCAGTTCATGAGCATAAGCAGCATCAAGAGTAAATTCGCCTTGATAAAATTTGATCTCACAGATGTTGATCGTTGCATCACGCCGATCTATCAGCAAATCAATCTGTGCACCCCCAAGAGGTGACTCTTTAACTGGCATATACCGCCATGGTGCATCACTTGTTTGCACTTCGGCAATTCCCAGTGCCACTTTCAACGCTCGAACATGCTTGATGCAAAGGGTTTCAAAAGCAAAACCAGACCAAGCCGTTCTTGCCGGATCACTTTGACGCGACATCCAGTATCCCTGCTCCGTTATTTTTTTGCCGAGAGGTTTAAGCCATGCAAAGTAAAAGAGTGTAAACTCATCGGTAAGGCGATAAATGATATCATGCTCTTTTTTCCCGAATGGAATGCGCGACTCGATAAATCCTGATGCTTCCAGTTCCTCAAGAATATCAGTAAGCCTTCCACCTGTTGTGATATGTGAGGCAGCAACAATCTCGTTTCTGTTCATGCCACTATGCTTTTTGGCCAGCAACGAGACGATTTTATTATGATGTTCACTTTCGGCAAAGAGCGATGCAAATAACTGGTCATACTCTGATCGTAACAACCCGGTTGCTGAAAAACAGACCTTGTCAATAATTTGTGCTGCTGAATAACCGGGCTCTGCTTGCATCAGGTAGAAGGGAACTCCACCCATAACCATAAAGAGTTCAATAATTTGATAGCGGGTGAGGTTGATACCCCGATGCAGAAGAAACTCCTCTGTTTCGGCAAGAGTAAAGGGAGAAAGGCGGATTTGCCGGGTAAGGCGATTATGAAGCCCACCCTTTGCGCGCACAATATGTTGCAATATCCACGATGCAGCAGAACCGCAGACAACAAGAACAAGATTATTTTTGCGCGATCCGTAACTGTTCCAGAAATGCTCCAGGGCTGATAAAAATTTTGAGCGAGGAGTGTTCAGCCAAGGCAATTCATCAAAAAAAACAACACTCTTCGTTTCTGCCTCTTGAGACAGCATCGCATCGAGAAACTGTTCAAGCTGAGCAAATGCCTCAAACCATGTCGATGGGCGCTGTGGCAAGAGCGACACTCTTGCAGCCTTGCCAAGCGCGTGGGCAAAGTTAGCTAACTGATCGTTCAGCGAAGCACGATGTATGCCGGTAATCTCAAAGCATAGTGCGTCATCAAAAAACTCCCTTACGAGCCAGGTCTTTCCTACTCGACGACGCCCATAAACAGCAATGAATTCAGGATTTGCTGAAGATAATGCTTGCTGTAACAGGTTAATTTCTGCTTTTCTTCCAGAAATATTTTTTATGCTCATAAGCGCTTATATTATATGTCACAAAGCTTATATTTCGCCAAAGATAACAAATAATCATCGTTTTGGCGGGATATATGTTTTATAATCAGCCAAAGAAAAGCAACGGGGAGGCTGTTGAGCGAAATTGCAGAGCGATCGAAGAGCATGTTTTGATTCACTCCCCAAGAGCCGTTTCTCCAGTTCTGTATAGCCACCTGTTGTGTCCACCATCTGATTACATGTCGCTTTTATTGTAGCAGGAGACTGCTGGAAGCAGGCACGTTGCGGAGTAGTTATCATATAGTTACGGCTATGTTTTTTTGAAGGCCCGACATTATTTCACTATACTTTCAGTAAGAAATTGTTAAGTGACAAGGCAAGTAACAGAAAATTATCAAAAATTCGCAGTTTAGGCGGATCCAGCTAATTATTTGAGGACGTACCAATGAATGAAGAGAGGTGGCACGACGTTGGAGAAGTGGCCGAGCTGTCGAAGAAGCCACTCCAGCAGATACTGGCAGGACGCACGAAGATTGCGCTGTCATGCGTTGATGGAAGTTTTGGGACAATCCATGGTGCCTGCAATCACGCGGGCGGACCGCTTGGGCAGGGCACCCTCGACGGTGACTACATCGTCTGCCCCTGGCACAACTGGAAGTTCCATCGCATTTCAGGCGAAGGAGAACCCGGCTTTGAGGAGGACCGTGTGCCCCGTTTCGAATTCAAGGTGGAGGAGGGTCGGCTTCTGATACGCGAGATGCCAGCTACCGATCGCCAGAAGCTGGCGCATGCTCCTCACCCGCTTGATCGCGATACGCGACGCGAGCCCGGGGCGCTTCGCGTACTGGGTATCTCGACCACGATCATGGACAACAACAACCCACGCTATTCGACTTCCGAGGCGCTGTTAGAATGTGCTCTTGAACACGCGCGAATGAACCACTCCCTGGAGACACGCATGATCAAGCTGCGTGAACACTCCTTTCGTGCCTGCGAAGGTTACTACTCCAAGAGCGCTCAGGCTTGTACCTGGCCGTGCAGCATCTCACAGATGGAACCGGATGACGGCATGCACACGGTGTATGAGAACCTGGTATTCTGGGCGGATGTCGTTCTGATTGCGACGCCCATCCGCTGGGGGGCAGCGAGTTCATTGTACTTCAAGATGGCGGAGCGCCTGAACACGGTGCAGAACCAAATCACGCTGAAGAACCGCGTCATGCTGAAGAACAAAGTTGCGGGGTTCATAGTAACTGGAGGACAGGACAACATTCAGTCCGTCGCAGGGCAGATGATGCTGTTTTTTGGCGAGCTGGGCATGCACTTTCCCCAGTTTCCGTTCATTGCTCACAGTCGAGGCTGGACGGCGGAGGACATGGAACGCAACGTTGAGATGGTCAAGCACAACAAAGCTCTGCATGACAGTGCCCGCGCCCTGCTCGACCGCTCTCTGGATCTGGCGCAGCGCCTGCAGAGCGGTGCCGCACCGGAGTTCGAAAGAGCGGCCAGGAAAGCCTCCGGGCTTGAGCGGCGCAATCGCCCATAGCAAAGCAAGTTCATGTCATTTTTCCTGCGGGTTACATTGATTTGTAACTGCTGTACGCCTGACGCACTCCCCGGCTTGCAACAATGAGCGCCACTGCGGCAAGAATAGTCACCACACATCCAAAGCGAATGGCAATACCAGTACCGAAATGTTCTGAAAGATAGCCGATTTCAATATTTCCGATTGGCATGAACCCCATAAATATCATCATCTAAAGGCTCATTACCCGTCCTCTGAAGCGATCATCGACTGCGCCCTGAATGGTGGCGCTGAGGGTTGACACTGCCGAGACCAATCCGAAACCTCCGAAAAAGAGAAAGAGAAGCGCCACCGGCAATCTGGTGGTAAACGTAAAGCCGATAAGGGCAAAAGCGAACAGAATTGTTCCCCCTGCAATAAAGACCAGACGATCCACTTTTCTGGAGTAGATGGAGACCAGCACCGTACCAACAACCGAACCGAAACCAGAGACTCCATAGAGGTACCCCATTCCCGAGGCTCCCATACCAAAACTCTTTTTCGCAATAACCGGCAACATGGTAACATAAGACCAGGCAAAAATTGAAATAACCGCGATGTACAGGATACAGGTTCTGATCACCGGATGCCCCCAGGAATAATGCAACCCATCTCTGATTGCCGCCAAAGGGGACTGACTGATGGTCGAGACGGAAATTGCAGCTTTTTCTTTCATGAAAACCAGGGAGAGAATAACTGCAAAAAAGCTGAACCCATTGACCAGAAATGCCGTACCTGTCCCTGTTGCGGAGATGAGAATCCCTGCGATTGCTGGCCCGATAACCCGTGACCCATTATAGATCGCCGAATTCATTGCAATCGCCGACGCAAGATGCTCACGCTCCACAATCTCGCTGAGAAAGGCCTGAAGCGCAGGAACATTGAGGGCGTTCACACAGCCAAGAAGAAAAGAGAGGAGAAGAATAATACCAATCGTCACCGTACCAGTCATCGCAAACAAACCAAGCACAAAAGCGAGCACCATTGCGGCAGACTGTGTCCAGAGCAGAATTGTCCGCCTGGGATAACGATCAACAAGAACACCGCCAAACAGGGAGAGAAAAAGTGTCGGCAATGTGGATGCAGCAGCAGCAAGCCCCACGTCAAAGGCCGAGCCGGTTATTTCAAGCACCAGCCACCCCTGCGCTACCATCTGAATCCAGGTACCAATCATAGAGATCACCTGCCCCGGAAAATAGCGGCGAAAATTCCGGCTCTCGAATGCGGGGAATGCTGACAACAGTGCCCCGGATAAACCACCTCGCAACGGAGATTCATGTATATCAGTCTCTCTTGTGGCAGCCTCTTCAACAGGTAACGTCATCGTATCAACAACATCTTCGATTATAGCATCATCACTGGGCAAAAGTAGCAAAAGAATGCAGAAAATCCTGCTGATGCGCAACTAATACCAACGAAACCAAACTGCGACACGCTATGCAGCTCGCAGCAGCCAAAGAGTTATACCCTGCATCGAATACTCTTCCCTTTTCGGTTTAAATAGGCGTATATTCCGAGGCTGTTCTTATGAAGATAATGATGGCATTTGCGTTAAATTTTATCAATAATAAAAAAAGGAGAACCTTTCGATGAATGTTGTAAATCCGGAGGCTATCGGAGTATTCGGGCTTATCGTGACCGTCTGGGTATTCGGGGTTGAGCAGTTGGGATTCGGACTTGACAAGGAGACTGATCATGCAAAATTGGGAAGGAATCTCGGCCATGTTGCCCTCTATTTCGGAGGCCTTACCCAGCTTTTCACTGCAGTCTGCATGTACCTGTTCGACATGGGGATACCACCGGAAACCAGAATTTACCTGGGAACCATTTTTGCTACTTACGGTATGTTCTGGGTTGTTGTCGCCATGCATTTCTACAATCCCGGCGATAAAAAAGTGTACGCACACCTCTTTCTTGGTATCTTTTTCATTACAGCGGTCTTCAGTTACAAAGCCATTATGCTCGGGAAAATATGGCCTTTAGCTACAGTACTGCTGCTCATCAACGTCCTGACCATCCTGCTGCCGTTTGCATGGTATAAGCAGAGTCCGTTGATCACAAAAATCTGCGGTGCAACAAATGTTGCCATCGGCCTTTGTGCCCTGCCGATTCTCTTTAAAGCCCTCGGAGTCTAATCTGCCGACCCTTGCCCGAAACAGTCATCAGTGTTACGACTGTTTCGGGCCGCACCGACCGCTCAGCGCCACTATATTTTTTCCAGTTCGTTGTATGAACTCTTCACTGTTCTGCTCAAAAAAACAGCCGAATTGAGACTCCGCAAATGAAATAGATCATTTGACTGAAACAATCATAGAATAAGCTCACCGCCGCTGAGATGAAGAATCGTATTGATGAATGCCTTCAGCTCCGGGCATTGATTGATTGCAACCAGCAAATCATTACCACGCAAAATTGCGGCTGCATCCCGAGTTTTAACATACCCATGATTACATGTGCCAATCCTGAAAATTTCAATAATGCGATACGCTGGCGGATTACCATGATTCACCTTTTCCGGATTTCGTGACGGGGCAGTCTTGTTGTGACCCGCCAACTTCTGAATCTTTGGCCAGTAGGGTAACAGCCATGCCTCAAAATCGTGCTGAGCCGCATGGGGATGAAAGCGAGGCTCTACTCCAACCCATTGCCGCATTTTTCTCTTTGCATCGGCAGCGTCAAGGAACTCAGGATGTTGTGATCCTGTATAAACATCGGTCAATGCAATGACATGATCTGCAGGGTTTTTATCATGATAAAGAGTGTTTTTAATTTTCCGTTTTAATGCCTCTTTTGTTGGAATTCTCCCATGATAAGGGAAAAAGTCGAGCGAAGGCATTCTGTCAGAAAGACGGCCTTTCAAAAATTCTGTCAGAAAAGTCTTGAAAGCGGTTTCAGTTTTCCCCTCAACAAGTATGGTTATCTTCATGAGCGCCCCCCCATCCGACCCATCTGCCACACCTCATCAAGGGTGTATTCATTCAGCCAATGATCGAGATCAAGCTGGTCTGCCCAAGTGGCAGAAGAACACCCCTCTTCATCAATATCCATGACAATCACCTCTTCAGGCTTCAAAAAGCGTATAAACCGGTCTGAATGGGTGGCTACAATCAACTGCGTTCGGGTTGAAGCTTCACGCATGAGGTCAGCAAGCAGGCTTAACAGCTCTGGATGCAGACTGACCTCCGGTTCATCAATCATGGTAACCGTTGAAAGATTGGGGCTTTGAAGGAGCGATACAAGCCAGAGAAAACGAAGGGTGCCTTCAGAGAGCTCATTCATATACATTGGCTTACTGAAGTTCCGGTCTTTCCATGTCATTGCCAGCATCCCAGCGGCAACTGGCGGAAAACTTATCTCTTCAAAATCAGGAAAAGCCACCCTGAGCGAATCCGTAATGAGGTCAAACCGGCTCCGGTCAGTTTCTCTTAAATAATAAAGATAGGGCACAAGGTCCTCGCCGTCAGGGCCAGGTAATATCGCAGGCTTCATTTGTTGCGGCATTTTCACCGGAGCACGTGGGCCAACATCAAGAACATGGTACTGGGTGGCGGTTGCCAGAATACGACGAAGACCCTCTGGTTGACGATACATTTTCGGCACCTGTGCAAGCGCCGTTTCGAGAGGATTGAGTTCCCAATCAGGAGTACAGAGTCCTTTTCTTCCGTTATTATCTTTCTCATAATAACGGATATCCCCCTCTGAAGCATCGATATGCTTGAAAGGCCCCAACTCGGAATAGCCATCCCTTTTTTGTGACAGAATCTCCCTCGATATAGCATAGCCATTCCCTTTCGGAACAAGAGATAAATCGTACTCAAGAGGTTCATGATCAGGAACCTCTATTTCAACAGTAAAAGAGAGTTCTTCACTTTTGCCTCGTGTCAGGAGATTTGCGATCCCGCCAAATTTCGAAAGCGTGCCATTCAGATTACCGGAGGCTGAAGCGGAAAGAGTGGTACACGCATCAAGCAAAGAGGTTTTTCCAACACCATTTGCACCAATCAGAACCACAAAGGGCCTCATGGGCAGATCCAATGATCTCAACCTGCGAAATCCGGAGATTTTTATCCGATTAATTTTGAACATCGTCACCCCATGGGAGATACTTGATTCTTGATAGACACAGCTCACTTCTGTCGCAAAAAGTAACGAATTATTTTCGATCATAACCATTATCCATAACGAATAAACTACTTCGCAGCAGAACTACAGAGTATCCCTTCATGTTTAGCAATTCTTTCACGAAGCACCGCTTCGAGGAATATATCCCATTGTGATTCAAGCTTGCTGCACTTTCGACAAACAATATTTTTTTGGATATTGAGCATAATTTGAAATGGTGCTCAAACCGCTTGATGTTATATCTTGCAGCTCTTTTAAATCGGGGGGCAAACCTGAAATTATCGCAACGGAAGTATTGAGCACTTGAGATATTTTCACAGCATCGCTGTCGAATAATAAGCCCAAACGGACACAAAACATTGCAACTGAGATCAGAAACATTGCCCGAACAGAATAGCCAATGATTGCACTGCACATCTCCATACTTGACGGGGCCCCGGTACTCTGGAGTGAGGGAAAAAAGATCGGTATGCTGAAAGAGTTGCGATTGGCCATGGATGGCATCCGCATGATTTCTCTGCGCAGCAATACCACAAAAGAGTTTTCTGTCTGGCTGCCAAGCCGAGGGGAAAAACCGGTTCCTTCATCTCCGCTGATCGGCCCAATGCCCGAAATCGACGGCGAGGAGAGCCTCAAAGCGTTCCCGATTACCGCGCTTCGGTTGAATTCCACCTCTCTGTTCGAACTCTCCCTGCTCTCGGAAAAGGGCAACATTCCCGGTAGTGGCGTCATTTTTGGAAGCTCTCTCCTCTGGACGCGACAGGTACGGAAAATTGCACTGAATATCATCAGAAGCCAGTCGCTGCTGCCTTCGGTTGTCAGAAATGATAAATTCTGGGAGGGCCTGTGGCAGCCCATCCCCGACACTTCGACAACCCATGCGCTTGAAAAACTTGCCGCAACCATGCCGGCGGTATGCCGTTCTCTCAGTCGTACCAGCACGCAACCACCGGACGTATCAAAACAGTTGACGCTCAAACGATTCCTCTCGTTCATCGTCAATGCACTGGTACGTCCTCTTGAGAGAGCGAACGCGACAAAAATCACCGAGTTCGAGAGCGTCCATGATGCGTGGATTCATGCTCTGTCGAGCAGTGACCCCCGGCTGGTTTGGAAAAACGAGCAGGAGATTGAGCAGTTTGCCTGTCAGCTCAATGCCTGGCGCCGTCCCATTGACGTGCATGAAAGGTCACCCTTCAAGTTCTGCTTTCAACTGACAGAGCCTCCGCTGAAAGGGAGAAAACAGGACCGCTGGCATGTTGCCTATCAACTGCAGTTGAAAGCTGATCCGAGCTTGATTCTCAACGCAGAAGATCTCTGGAAACCGGAGAGCGCCGCATCACAGCACGCATCATCCTATACCTCCGATTATGCCGAATTCATGCTCACCGCGCTGGGGCAAGCCTCCTGCCTCTACCCCGCAGTCACCCAGAGCCTGAAAAGAAAAAATCCGGGAGGCTTCGATCTTGATACAGAGGGCGCATACCAATTTTTACTGGAGTATGCGGAACTCTTGCGAAGCGCCGGATTTGTTGTGATGCTTCCCTCGTGGTGGATTAGTCGCAGAGGACTCAACCGTATCGGGATCAAAACAAAAGTGAAGCTACCCGCCATGACGGGAAGTGGAGCTGGCCTCACTCTGGATCGCATGGTTTCCTGCGATTATGCTGCTGCGCTCGGCAATGAAGAGCTGGATCTGCAGGAGCTGAAAACGCTTGCCGAGTTGAAAGCTCCTCTGGTGAGAGTGCGCGGGCAATGGACACAGATTGACCATAAGGAACTTGTCAATGCGGTGCATTTTCTTGAAAAAAATCTAACTGGTGAGCTTTCGGCCAGAGAGCTCCTCTCAACAGCGCTCGGAGCACAGAAAAAGGAGGAGTCCCTCTTTATTCGCTCGGTTGAAATCGAGGGGTGGCTTCAGGAGCTACTTGAAAAGCTTTCAGAGCAGGGACAATTTGAACTGCTTCCTGCTCCCGAGCATTTTCAGGGAACGCTGCGTACCTATCAGGAACGGGGTTTTTCATGGCTCTCATTTCTCCGCAAGTGGGGACTTGGCGCCTGCCTTGCCGACGACATGGGCCTCGGCAAAACCATCCAGACACTTGCTATGCTGCAAAGGGAGCGTGAGCTGGGAGAAAAAAGGGCGGTGCTTCTGATCTGTCCCACCTCCGTCGTCAACAACTGGCGTAAAGAGGCGGAACGGTTCACTCCTGAATTGGTAGTGCTGGTACATCACGGTGGCGACAGAATGAAAACCGCAGATTTTCGCAAAGCGGCCAGTTCGTCAGCCATTGTTATTTCAAGCTACGGGCTGTTGCTGCGCGACCTTGAATTTCTCTCGAAGGTTCCATGGGCAGGCATTATTCTGGATGAAGCGCAGAACATCAAAAACCCTGAAACAAAACAGTCAAAAGCTGCCAGAGCACTCCATGCCGATTACCGCATTGCCCTGACCGGTACTCCTGTTGAAAATCATGTCGGCGACCTCTGGGCAATCATGGATTTTCTGAATCCTGGTTTCCTTGGAACCCAACACTTTTTCAGGCAGAACTTCTATACTCCGATACAGTGGTATGGCGACGCCGAGGCATCGACACGGCTGAAATCTCTCACTGGCCCTTTTATTCTGCGCCGCATGAAGACCGACAAGTCGATTATCTCCGATCTACCTGAAAAGATCGAAATGAAGGAGTATTGCACGCTGACCAAAGAGCAGGCATCGCTCTATAAGGCTGTTGTGGATGAGCTGCAGGAAAAAATCGATAGTGCCGAAGGCATTAACCGTCGTGGCCTGGTGCTGGCGCTGCTGGTAAAACTCAAGCAGGTCTGCAACCATCCGGCACACTTTCTCGGCGACAACTCTGCCATTGAACATCGATCTGGCAAAATAAAGAGATTGACAGAGTTGCTCGGCGACATTCGAGAAGCTGGTGAAAAAACTCTGCTCTTTACCCAGTTTACCCAGATGGGGACAATGCTCCGGCACTATCTTCAGGATCTCTACGGCGAAGAGGTGCTCTTTCTGCATGGTGGAGTAACCAAAAAGAGACGGGATGAGATGGTCGAGAGCTTTCAGCAAGAGGGAAGCAGTTCAGCAGCAATCTTTATCCTTTCACTGAAAGCAGGAGGAACAGGCCTGAACCTTACCACAGCAAACCACGTCGTGCACTTTGACCGCTGGTGGAACCCTGCGGTGGAGAATCAGGCGACCGACAGAGCCTTCCGTATTGGACAGCACAAAAACGTTGAAGTTCATAAATTTATTACAACAGGAACGCTCGAAGAGCGCATTGATGAGATGATTGAGAAAAAAACAACGGTCGCTGGTCAGGTTCTCGGAACAGGGGAACAGTGGCTGACAGAACTGTCAAATAATGATCTGCGCAACCTGATTATGCTCAGTCAGGACGCAATGGGAGAATAACCACTATGGCATACTACTGGTATAGAAAAGCCACCTCTTCCACCCCAAAATCGGTGACTGGCGGCATAAAGGCCCAAACCAAACGGGGAGCGTTTGGCCAGAAATGGTGGGGAATACAGTGGATTACAACACTTGAGAGCTTTGATATTGGCGAGAGGATTACACGAGGAAAATCTTATGCGCGGAAAGGTCAGGTCACCGATCTTGTTATCAACGCCAAAAAGGGCGTCCTGGCAAAAGTACAGGGCTCAAGAGTCCGTCCATACAAGGTCGCCATCACCCTGACGCCCTATTCAAAAGAGCAGAAAGTGCTTTTGGCGCAGAAGCTTACCTCGAAGCCAATATACATCGCGCAGCTTCTCAGTGGAGAGATGCCGGAAAATCTTGTGCGGCTCTTCAAAACAGCAGGCCTCTCTCTCTTTCCCGGTAAATACAACGATTTGACCACCACGTGTTCATGCCCCGACTACTCAAACCCCTGTAAACACATTGCCGCAGTTTTTTATCTGATGGCAGAGGCCTTTGACCAAGACCCCTTTCTCCTCTTCACATTACGGGGAGTAGACAAGGAGGAGTTTCTCAAGAAAATCGGCCATAAGCGCCAGACAGATGGAGATGACGAAAACTCAGATACTCAAGAACCACTGCCTGCAGAGCATAGCATATTCTGGCACTATGCTCCTTCACCCGAACCATCATGCCTCCATACATCGCCAACGGCACATGCCACAATGGTAAAACGACTTGGCTCAATCTCTTACTGGCGATCCACAAAAAACTTTATAACTACCATGGAGACAACGTACTCGCAAGTCTCTCTTTTAGCCGAAAAAATAATCGACCTCCAAACAGCCGAACAAGAAAAAATCGCTGCACAAAGCCCCGACTGATCCGAGGTTTTTTTTGAAGATTTCGCTTGATTTGCTAATATAAGGTATAGGCAGAGGTATCGCTCTCCTGAATCAGCACAGCCTTTTTTCAAGCACTAAACCCATTCGAACCATGAGTGATCATATCTATAAGAAAATTGAACTTGTAGGCACTTCGCCAACAAGCATTGAAGAGGCTGTCAAAAATGCTGTTGCCAAAGCAGCCGAATCGGTCAGAAACATTCGCTGGGTCGAAATCCAGGAAACCCGCTGTCATGTCGAAAACCAGATCGTTATGTACTGGCAGGTTGCCGTTAAAATCGGCTTTACTCTTGATGAAAACTGATCAGGAGTACCAATAAGCAAAAGTAAAAGGGCGCTTTCAATGGCGCCCTTTCTTTTTTCGTGTGCAGTAAAACGTCAGCTTTCGGTAGAATAGTTTTCCGGTGCCAACGACCAGTGCGCTGGAGATTTCCAGAGGGTTGAAAGCATCAATTCACGGATATGGGGAAACTCTTTGGGCAACCTGTCGTAAATCATTTCGAAAAGCTCCTCATGTGAAAGAAGCTCATTCTTCCATGCTTCGCGATCGACCATCATTAATTTGGTAAACTTCTCAACCGTCATCTCCTCAAGACCTGTCCAGTCAAGCATCTCATACTTCGGCATCCAGCCAAGCGGGCTCTCTACCGCCCCTGCATTGCCATGCACGCGATCGACAATCCACTTCAGCACCCTCATGTTTTCACCAAAACCTGGCCAGAGGAACTTGCCATTCTCATCCTTGCGGAACCAGTTGACGCCAAAAATTCTTGGCAGCTCAGGCAGCGTACGACCGACATTGAGCCAGTGCGTGAAATAATCCCCCATGTGATAACCACAGAAAGGAATCATGGCAAAAGGATCGCGACGAACATCCCCAACCTTTCCGGCTGCAGCCGCTGTCTTTTCAGAACCCATTGTAGCAGCCAGATAGACTCCGGAATTCCAGTTTGCCGACTGGTACACAAGCGGTACAGTATCTCCGCGACGACCACCAAAAATAAAGGCGCTGATCGGCACTCCTTTCGGATCTTCCCATGCAGGATCAAGTGAAGGGCACTGATTTGCCGGAGAGGTAAAGCGGGCATTGGGATGCGAAGAGAGCCTGCCACAATCAGGAGTCCATGCATGACCCTGCCAGTCGATAAGATGATCAGGAGCAACATCCGTCATCCCTTCCCACCAGACATCGCCATCAGGTGTCATGGCAACGTTGGTAAAGATACAGTTTTTACCAAGCGTGGCCATCGCATTGGGATTGGATTTGTCCGAGGTGCCCGGAGCTACACCAAAAAAGCCATATTCGGGGTTGATGGCACGAAGACGCCCGTCTTCTCCTGCCTTGATCCATGCAATATCATCACCGATAGTGGTTACCTTCCATCCCTCAAACGATTGAGGTGGAATAAGCATGGCAAAATTTGTTTTACCACAGGCACTCGGGAATGCGGCGCCTATATAAGTTTTTTCGCCTTCAGGGGATTCAACGCCGAGAATCAGCATGTGCTCAGCCAGCCAGCCTTCATCCCTTGCCATTGAGGAGGCAATACGCAAGGCAAAGCATTTCTTGCCGAGAAGAGCATTGCCACCATAACCGCTTCCAAAAGAGATAATTGAACGCTCTTCAGGAAAATGAACAATGTACTTCGTGTCATTGCAGGGCCAGGGAACATCCAGCTCGCCGGGCTGAAGAGGTGCACCTACAGAGTGAAGGCAGGGGACAAAGTCGCTGGTTTCACCGAGCAGCTCCATAACCTTGCGTCCCATCCTCGTCATGATCCGCATGTTGGTTACCACATAAGGCGAATCAGAAATTTCAACACCGATATGTGCAATAGGCGATCCAAGAGGTCCCATGCTGAACGGGATAACATACATGGTACGACCCGTCATACAATCCCTGAACAACTCCTTGAGAGTCTCTTTCATCTCTTTGGGAGCGACCCAGTTGTTTGTTGGGCCTGCATCCTGACGACGAATGCTGCAAATGTACGTTCTGTCTTCAACACGCGCAACGTCACTTGGATCTGAACGACACAGATAGCTGTTGGGACGTTTCTCTTCAGAAAGCTTGATAAACGTACCGCTCTCTACCATCTGCTGACAAAGAAAGTCATACTCTTCCTGGGAGCCATCGCACCAGTGCACTGAACTCGGACGACAAAGCTCAGCCGTCTCCTGTACCCACTGGATCAGCTTTTTGTTTTTCACATAATCCGGAGGATTGATCTGCATTACAGTCATGATCGTTCTGTTATTAGGCTTGGGGTTATAAAAAAAACGCCCCCAATCACCACTGACTGCGGACGTGTAGAAGAAAAACTGAGATCCGGATTAAACTGCCGCCGGAGCAGACAACCATCATGCATGGTATGAAAGCTTTATTTATTATTTAGGGGTTTCCGTTTTTCTGAGAGCCTCAACAATTATTTTTTCAAACACCGCTCTGCTTCGAGCTCCAGTAATAACCTGGGTAATCCTGCCTGAAGAATTAACAACAAAAGAGGTAGGAATAGCACTAATACCGCCGTCAACATACCTGTTGAAGGCTGAAACCAGTTGATCATCAGCCATGACAACCGGATAACTTATCTTATTTTTGAGAATAAAAGCGCGGACATTTGGTTCAGTTTCATTGAGAGCCACGCCAATAAAAGTAAAGCCCTTGCGACCATACTGAGTCTGCAGGGAAACCATATCGGGAACCTCCGACCTGCAAGGGGGGCACCACGATGCAAAAAAATTCACGATATAGGCTTTTCCCGTAAGTTGAGCAGACCCGACTGACTTTCCGTTGAGAGAAACCGCAGCAAAACCAGGAGCCAAAGAAGGTACCGCCATCTGTGAAGCAGCCAATACTACCCTGGAAGCACCAGCCAGGAACAGTGCGCTGACAATACATACCTTGACAGATTGACTGATAATTTTTTTCATGCGATTCCGGTTAAATAAATCCAAAGAAACTCAATTACCATTGACCACTAATATACCAATTCTTCTTTTTTTTGAAAGATTGAAAGACTAAATAAATGAGCCCGCATTTAGTCTTTGTGATTCTCTGTCAAAAAAATTATATTTCGACTTGTTTATATTATGCTTAAGCCACCTTAGCTCAGTTGGTAGAGCAACTGTTTCGTAAATAGTAGGTCGTGGGTTCAAGTCCCTCAGGTGGCTCGCAGACGGTACGAGTCAAAAGAGCGAAACCATCTGACACATCATTTCTGATACAAAAGAGGCTCACAAGCTCGTGAAGCATGAACGTTTGATTACACCATAAAATCCTATCCACACTGTCACTATGCAAGAAGGTAAGATTTCACAAATCATCGGCCCTGTAGTTGATGTTGATTTCCCTGAAGGACGGCTGCCGTCAATTCTGGATGCACTGACAATTACAAGACCAGACGGCACCAAGCTCGTTCTTGAAACACAGCAGCATCTTGGAGAAGAGCGCGTGCGTACCGTTGCAATGGAGAGCACCGACGGCCTGATAAGAGGTCTCAGCGTTGCCAACACAGGTCGTCCCATACAGGTTCCTGTCGGACCTGAAGTTCTTGGCAGAATGCTGAACGTTGTCGGAGACCCGATTGACGGGCGTGGGCCGGTAGTTACGAAAAAATCGTATTCGATTCATCGCCTGGCCCCAAAATTTGACGAAATCTCCACGAAAGCAGAGATGTTCGAAACCGGCATCAAGGTCATCGATCTTCTTGAGCCATATTCTCGCGGCGGTAAAACCGGTCTTTTCGGTGGCGCAGGGGTAGGCAAGACCGTTCTGATCATGGAGCTGATCAACAATATCGCAAAACAGCAGTCGGGCTTCAGCGTGTTTGCCGGTGTCGGTGAACGCACCCGTGAAGGAAACGATCTGTGGCATGAAATGATGGAATCAGGCGTTATTGATAAAACAGCGCTTGTCTTCGGTCAGATGAACGAGCCTCCCGGAGCGCGCCAGAGGGTTGCTCTTACCGGGCTCAGCATTGCCGAATATTTCCGTGATGAGGAAGGCCGCGACGTTCTGCTCTTTATTGACAATATTTTCCGCTTTACCCAGGCAGGCTCAGAAGTATCAGCACTTCTCGGACGTATGCCGAGTGCTGTAGGATACCAGCCGACCCTTGCAACAGAGATGGGTGAACTTCAGGACAGGATTGTTTCAACCAAGAAAGGTTCGGTCACCTCAGTACAGGCCATCTACGTGCCTGCAGATGATCTTACCGATCCGGCTCCTGCAACAGCGTTTGCTCACCTTGATGCAACGACCGTGCTTTCACGCTCCATTGCTGAGCTTGGTATCTATCCTGCTGTGGATCCTCTCGACTCAACATCACGAATTCTTGACCCGAACATTGTCGGTAACGATCACTACGATACGGCCCAGGCAGTCAAACAGCTTCTTCAGCGTTACAAGGATCTTCAGGACATCATCGCCATTCTCGGTATGGACGAACTGAGCGATGAAGACAAGCTTGTTGTTTCCCGAGCAAGAAAAGTTCAGCGCTTCCTTTCACAGCCATTCTTTGTTGCAGAGGCATTCACCGGACTTGCCGGCAAGTATGTCAAGCTGGAGGAAACCATCAAGGGCTTCAAGGAAATTATCGCCGGACGTCATGACAGTCTTCCGGAAAGCGCCTTCTACCTGGTCGGAACCATTGAGGAAGCCGTTGAGAAAGCAAAAACTCTCTAAACAGACGCAATAACCATGGCGAATTCCGAAAAAGGTTTCCAGATAGAAATCGTCACTCCCCAGAAACTTCACTTTTCCGGGGAGGTTGTCAGTGTAACAGTGCCTGGTGAACTCGGTCAGTTGCAGATACTGAAAAACCATGCTCCGCTGCTCTCCTCACTGAAAACCGGCAAGATCAAGCTTGCATTAGCCGATCGCAGTGAGCAGTTGTTTTCTATCGCAGACGGTTTTTTAGAAGTCAGCAGCAACAAGGCTATCCTGTTGACTGAAACTATTTCCTGATTTCATTTCAATGAATTTAAAACCATCAGTGCCCGTCAAGGATGCTGATGGTTTTTTATTATATGACAACCCTGATACCAAAAGCTCTGCGCTACGGAGATACTATCGGTCTTATCTCCCCCTCATCACATAGCGCTTATCCTGATAAAATCAATCAGGCAGTCATCTATCTCGAAAAAAATGGCTACCGGGTCAAGCCCTCCCGCCACCTCAACTGTATCGATACCGATCCGGCAATTGCCGACGTGCAGAAACTCCACGACCTTCATGAGATGTTCAGCGATCCCTCCATAAAGGCAATCATCTGCCTGAGAGGAGGCGCTGGAGCTACACGTTTGCTGAAAAAAATTGATTATAGCATCATAGCGGCCAACCCGAAAATAGTAGTCGGCTATTCAGATATTACTGCACTGTCGCTTGCCCTGTTTGCGAAAACCGGGCTGATCAGCTTTTCCGGCCCCATGCTTGCCACTGAACTGTACGAACCAACCCCCTACACCGAAGAGCATTTTTGGGGGATGCTGACCTCTCCCTCTTATGCGCTTTCGCTTCAGAACCATCCTGACCATACCATAACCTGCATCAGAGCTGGATCAGCAGAAGGAAGACTCATCGGCGGCAACCTCTCCGTCCTCTCTTCGATGATCGGAACACCCTACTTGCCTGCGCTCAATGGCTCACTCCTCTTTCTCGAAGAGATCAACGAACCTGCTTACCGTATCGACAGAATGCTCTCGCATCTCGACAATGCCGGTCTGCTTGCACCATGCAATGGAGTGCTTTTAGGCCAGTTCAGCAATGTAGCGGAGGTTACTAAAGAGGAAACCCTGCGCTTGCAGCATATCTTTACCTATTACAGCAACCACGCCCATATCGAAGGTCCAGTCATGAGAGGGCTCTCTTACGGCCATATCAAGAACCTGATGACCATTCCCATCGGTGCCCGGTTTACCATTGAGCTCTCTCCGACTGGTACCTTTTTACTCAGAGCAGTTGAACCGGTTATTGCATGAAGAGTTCTCTCCGTTGCTTCTCCGGGTTACAGAGCCTATTTTACATTTTTTAACGTTAGCGCGCGATAATCATGAATTCCTCTCTTGTACAAAAGTGGACAGCATCCTATTCTGCGCCTGAAACAAAAGAAAATGAACAAATCTCCGGGACAGAACTGCTCGACTCATACCGCGTAGTCCTCTACAATGATGAAGAACATACCTTCGACGAAGTGATTAGCCAGATTATAAAAGCCATTCGCTGCAGTCGTCAGAAAGCAGAAAAACACACCTGGGAAGTCCATACCCGTGGCCGCAGCATTGTCTATACCGGATCAATGTTCTTGTGCCTGCAGGTTAGCTCAATTCTTGAAGAGATCGCCCTTAAAACCGAAATCCAGACTGGGTGATGCGCTGCAAACATAACACCCTGTCCGGAATTTTCCGCCAGAGCACAACCTTTTCAAAGGATCTTCCATCGCTCTACAATAAGCCGGAGATGCTCTCGCCTCTTTTTTCAGCTCCTTTTGTTCGAAGCAACATCCAGATATAGATTAGATCAAAGAGAGAGCAAAAACTGCCTGCCACCAGAATCAGCGTGTTTGGACCGTTCATGTGCTCACCGCCAAGAACGCCAAACAGAATGGTCGGGGCTAACGTACCAAGCCATTTACTCACTGCTATCGTCAGGCTTTGACCTTCACTGTTCCCTCTGTTCACCAGCATTCCGATAAAAAGAACAGACATGAGAAGATTTTGCAGAAACGCCGAGTATTGACGCCCGATATATAGACCGAATTCCATCAAAAAACCATATTGTAAAATGAAAGCCGTAACGAGAGCAAGAATAGTCCAGGGAAGGAACCAATGTTTCTGAAGATTTTTAGGAAAGAATTTTCTTCCGAACCGAAAATAGGTGTACAGAATAACGCCATCCAGCAAGAACCAAACCGCAGAGATTCCAACCTGGAGAACAAAACCTGCTGCCTGATATTCAAGCAAGGCCTGCTGCAGCTCCCACGCAATATTTAACGCCAGGGCCCAAAAAGGCATGGCATAGGTCGCCTCCTTAAAACCCAGCCGAATACTGTCAAGGTAGACAACCGTCCAGCAGAAGCCACTGAAAGCCACAAGAAACATTGGAACTGGGGCAAGATTCATGACAGGCTCTCCTCTCTCGATTAAAAGATCATCAAATATTTCAAAGGTACATCAGCCTAAACATAACAAACACTCCCAAAGAGAAGATGTAACACAGTTAATATACGCCGACAGTGCCGATATCACAATATTTTTCACTGAAAAAGATCAGTGTTGTCTCGCTTGTATAAACAGCTTTCTGAAGCGCATCAGTAATAAATGTCTTCTATAGTGGCGCTGACAAAGCGTTGATAGCCGAACACTTTTCTTATATTCAATGTTTTATCGCGGTTGAGCGGGAGTACCGGACGATTTTTCCACAACATGTCTGAAGAAATGATGAGCAATTCCGATCAAAAGCGGGTGCAGAGCGCAAATCTCTCCCCTGATAAAGTGATGCACAAGCTGGTTTCTCTGGCCAAACGCCGGGGCTTTATTTTTCCCTCTTCAGAGATTTACGAGGGACTCTCCTCCTGTTTTGACTATGGGCCGCTGGGCAGCGAAATGAAGCGGAATATCAAGGAGCTCTGGTGGAACTCCATGACCCGTCACCATCAGAATATTGTGGGACTTGACGCCTCGATCATGATGAACCCTCGAGTGTGGGAAGCTTCGGGCCATGTGGCGAGCTTCAACGATCCGATGATAGACGACAAGACAACCAAAAGGCGCTACCGTGCTGACCACCTGATCGAGAATCATATAGAAAAACTGCGCCGCGATGGAAAGGAAACGGAGCTTCTGCGGGTACAGGCAATGTATGAAGCCGCGTCATCATCTGAGGATCTGAACCGCGCGCTCTATAACATCATCATTACTGAGGGTATCAAGGCCGCTGATACCGGATCGGGAGACTGGACAGAGGTTCGCCAGTTCAACCTGATGTTTCAGTGCAATATGGGAGCAGTGGCCGACAAGGCCAGTGTTGTTTACCTCCGCCCCGAAACCGCGCAAGGTATTTTTGTAAACTTTCATAACGTTCGTGAGTCGTCACGCATGAAGGTGCCATTCGGTATTGCCCAGATTGGCAAGGCCTTCCGCAACGAGATTGTCAAGGGAAACTTCATCTTCCGCATGGTTGAGTTCGAGCAGATGGAGATGCAATACTTTGTCAAGCCTGGCACACAGACTGAGGCATTCGAGGCCTGGCGTGAAGAGCGCTTTGCCTGGTACAGCAGCGCTCTTGGTATCAACAAGGAGAAGCTGCACTGGTACAAGCACGACAAGCTGGCACACTACGCTGACCTTGCCTACGACATCAAGTTCGAGTTCCCGTTCGGCATTGAGGAGATTGAGGGCATTCACTCACGAACCGATTTTGACTTGAAACAGCATCAGGAGTATTCCGGCAAAAATATGGAGTACATCGACCAGCTCACCAATGAGCGCTATATCCCCTATGTGGTAGAGACCTCCGCCGGGTGCGACCGTCTCTTCCTTGCGCTGCTTGCGGATGCCTACACCGAGGATACGGTTGACGGCGACGAGCGCGTGGTGCTGAAACTCTCGCCAAAGGTTGCTCCGGTAAAAGCTGCGGTGCTGCCGCTGATGAAAAAAGGCGGTATGGGTGAACGAGCTGCGGCTTTGTGTGATGAGCTGGCAACAGATTTCCTTGTCCAGTACGACGACGCAGGTTCTATCGGCAAACGCTACCGCCGGCAGGATGAGATCGGGACTCCATTCTGTATCACCGTTGACCATCAGTCGCTTGAAGAAAACACAGTCACCGTTCGCTACCGTGACACCGCAACACAGGAACGAATCGACATATCAAGGGCTCGAGAATTTATCACCACAAAACTTATCGGACTGTAAGCCATGCGTTACGATGTCGCTGTCATAGGTGGAGGCCCCTCGGGAGCTGTTGCCGCTGCCATACTGGCAAAAGCTGGACTCTCCACCGTGCTCGTTGAACGCAATTTTGACAACGTCAAACCTTGCGGTGGAGCCATACCCCTTGGCCTTATTGAAGAGTTTGCTATTCCTGCCGAGCTGATTGAGAAGAAGCTCTCCCGAATGAAGGCCCGCTCCCCAAAAGGGCGAGTCATCGACATGAAGATGCCCAACGGCTACGTCGGCATGGTTCGTCGTGAAAAATTTGACCGTTACCTGCGCGTTGAAGCTGAGCGAGCTGGCGCTGTTGTGGTTGAAGGACTGGTAAAATCCATCTCGCACTCAGGCGAAGGATTTGTTATCAACACCCTCAACAACAAAGTTCCGCCTCTCCGTGCCAGCAGAATTATCGGGGCTGACGGTGCCAACTCAAAAACTGCTGACGAGCTGCACTTTCCGCCCAATGAGCTGAAGGTGATTGCCATGCAGCAGCGCTTCAAGTACACGCCGTCCATCCAGAAATTCACCGATATTGTTGAGATCTGGTTTGACGGTGAGGTCTCTCCCGACTTTTACGGCTGGATTTTCCCCAAGGCTGATCACCTGGCCATCGGTACCGGCACAGAAGACCACAAACACAATATCAAGGCCTTGCAGAAGCGCTTTGTTGAGAAAATCGGGATTACCGACGAGCCCTATCTTGACGAAGCTGCCAAAATCCCGATGAAACCCCGTAAATCATTCACCCAGGAGAAGGCAATTCTTGTTGGAGATGCAGCAGGCCTGGTAACACCAGCCAACGGGGAGGGGATTTTCTTCGCCATGCGCTCAGGCAAGCTTGGCGCGCTGGCCATGATTGAGCACCATAAGCATGGCACCCCCCTGAAGAACTATGAAAAAGAGTTCCGAAAGCTCTACGCACCAATCTTTTTCGGCCTTGAAGTGTTACAGGCAGTCTATTACCGCAACGATCGGCTGCGGGAAAGTTTTGTGGCTATTTGCGCTGACGATGATGTACAGCGGATCACCTTCGACTCCTATCTTTACAAGAAAATGATACCAGCCTCCTGGCCCGTCCAGATGAAAATCTTTTCCAAAAATATCTATCACCTCATCAAGGGCTCCTGAATGCTGCTCTCATTTCCCAACTGGGTCATTCATATCTCCTCTGCACTTGAATGGGGAATCGCCGCAGCCCTGCTGTTTTACTATGGAAAAATAACGGAGCGGCGCGAGATCCGCCTCTTTGGCCTTGCAATGCTGCCGCACTGGAGCGGCAGCTTTTTTGTGCTGAGCTACCACATCTCCGGCGATTCGATTCCGCTCCTTCTTGATATGTCGGAACTTATCAATCTCTTTGGCAGCACGGCGCTCCTCCTTGCAACTCTGAACCTGCTGAAATCGACAAAAAAAGCGCCTGCCGCAGGGTATATGGCAGCCATTGCGGCCATCATGATTGCCGGAAAACCGCAATCCTACCTTGGCGCTGATATCTTCGATGCCATTCTGCAACTCTCAAGCGTCGTCTATCTCACCTTTCTGGTGCTGCTGCTGATAGTCCACAAACGTGACAAAACCATTTTTTCAGGCCTGACCATCGCTGGCTTCTGGTTCCTGCTGGTCTTCATTTCCGTCACTATTTTCTGCATGTACCTTGCCACCCAGGTGAGGGGATATTCGACGCTTTCACACGACGATCTGTTGCACGGGCTTGCTGAAAGCCTGCTGACGGTGAGCAATCTCATGATTGCCTTCGGAGCGCACCGTAAAATCAGAGAGTATAAACAAGAACAGTTGAACCCCGCTCAAGGATGAAGAATCGATGAATACTTCCCGGAATTTGAAAGCACCTCTATCGCTTTTGTAACCTCAGGGTCATTATCAAGTTCCGCCCGTCGAGCAAGAGGTTCTTTATAATGGCGAAGAATCTCCACTTCAAGTGCTTTCGCCACTCCAGTTAACTCTTTCTCGATTTCCTGCTCCTTCAGCCGTTCAATCTCCTGCCGCAGTGCGCTGAGACCGCTCTGTTCGGTATCGTTCTGTTCCGGCTGAACTTTTTTCATGCTCTCCTTCAGCTCATTGAAACGACGTTCTGAGTCAGAAGTATAGACAAATTTTTTATCGCGCAGAAAGTTGCCAAATGACGCCATAAGCTGTTGACGGTCGAGCGGTTGCAGTGGTATGACGGGAGAAGAGGAACTGTAAACGGAGGCAAAAAGAAAAAGCATCCCTTTTTTGTGAAGTTCTGAAAGGTAGGGAGAAATAACCGGTTCCGAAAGCTCAATATCCGGCGTAATACCACCACTACCGTACACTTTTCTCCTGTTTTTGGTGTAGAAAACCTTTGACGCATTATTCCCGGAAGCCTTCGGAAGCACCTTGCGCGACTCATGCGCCGCTTTGTTCTCTTTCTGGATCAAACGACCTGAAGGAGTATAGTATTTCGCCGTCGTAAGCTTCAGGGTATTATCGTAGGAAATCCTGATAACTGACTGCACAAGCCCTTTCCCAAAAGAACGCTCGCCGATAATAACCCCGCGATCCAGATCCTGGATGGCGCCAGAAACAATTTCAGCCGCAGACGCACTCTCTTTGTTGATAAGAACAACAAGGGGAAGCTCAGCATCAAGAGGAGGAGTCTCTGTCTGGTATGATTTTGCCATTTCCACAGAGCGCCCCCGAATGGAAACCACCTCACTCCCTTTACGGACAAACAGCGAGGTAACATCAACAGCAGCATTCAGCAGACCGCCGGGATTGTTTCTCAGGTCGAGAATAATTCCCTTCAGCGGCACACGCTGCTCTCTGGCTTGCTGCAAAAGGCTCATAAAGGCTGTGCGAAGTTCATTGGCTGAACGGGCACTGAAATTCTTCATCTCAATATAGCCGACACCCTGAATACAGACCGCATAACTCACCGCACGTGCCCGAACCTCCTCCCGCACCAGAGTCACGATAAACGGGGGAGTTCCCTGACGCTCCAACTGAATGGCGAGCGAAGTGCCAACAGCCCCCTTGATCAATACCTTGACCTCGGCCAGCGACGCTTTCTTTACCTCTTTGTTGTTGATGGCAAGAATGCTGTCGCCTACCTTGATGCCCGCTTTAGCCGCAGCATAACCGTCAACCACCGATGTTACAAAATAGCCTCCATCAAGAGAGGCGATGGTGATGCCGATACCGACATATTGGCCACTGGTCATCTCATCAAGCTCACCGGAATCCTCTTCGTCAAGAAATACCGTATACGGATCAAGAGTACGAAGCATACCGTCGATCCCTGCGTACATCAGCTCGCTGACATCAAGCGGATCAACATAACCGGTTGAGACCTCGCGATAGACCTCACCGAAAAGATCGACACCCTTAATAATGTCAAAATATTCCTTTTCGTGTGCGGATACCGCAAAAAGAGGAGAGGAAGAGAGACAAAAGAAAAAAAGAAGAGCCGCCATGATGCCCGGCACCCTCTCCAACGGAGAACGGCGCCAGTGTCCATTACACTCTTTGTTGCTTTGCATAGTTCACCTGAGAGCCTCTTCCAGAGCAGTTGCGCTGTCAGTCCGTTCGTCACGATATTTTATAATCACCGGCGTATAGATGGAGAGCCCGTGTTCAGCGGCAAAGTCACCCTTTATCCTGCGTGATCCGGCGACAACAACCGCACCGGCGGGAATCACAAGCGGAGACTCGGCAGTTTTTCTGTAAATCGTGTTCAGTGCAAGATCGTAGACCGGTGTTGAACCGTTCAGAATAACGCCGGTACCGATAACCGCCCGCTGGCGAACAATGGTGCCCTCATATATGCCGCAGTTACCACCAACCATCACCTCATCCTCAATAATGACCGGCATCGCACCAATCGGCTCAAGCACTCCGCCAACCTGCACGGCAGCCGAAAGATGCACTTTTTTCCCTACCTGAGCGCAGCTTCCCACAAGCGCATGTGAATCAATCATGGTTCCCTCATCAACATAAGCGCCGACATTGACATAAGCCGGAGGCATCATGACTACTGTTGGGGCCAGATATGAACCATCACGTACCGCTGATCCTCCGGGAACAATACGGACATTGTTGGCAAGAGTAATCGTTTTGAGGGGATAAGTATCCTTGTCGATATACGCAAACCTGTTGCCATGCTCATCAAGCGACAAAAAGCTTTCCTGCAGTCGGCCAAGACGCATGCCGAGCAGAATCCCCTGCTTGACCCAGGAGTTGACCACCCAATCGCTGCCAGATTTTTCCGCAGCCCTTACCAGCCCGTTATTCAGCAACTGCTTGAACTCATCAAAGACCTTCCGCGCCTCAGGAATTTCCAGGAGTTCTGCTGCGCCAAGCGATGAAAAACCAAGTATAGCCTCTTTCAATACATCATACTGTCCCATAACGTGCGTTCTATGTTATATGTCGCCGTATTCGGCGGTAATATCCTTGTTATTTTTTCTATTGTAAAACCTGAAATCGTCACTTCTGAGGCTTTCATCAGGCTTCACCTGAACAAAAAGCATGTGCTGAAGAAACCATTTCAGCTCAGTCTTCAAATCACTGTTTTGCAGTGGCTCCACAACCGTCGGGCTGACATAGAGGTCAAGCTGCTGAAACTTCATGGGGTGCTGAAGCGCATACTTCCGCAACCACCGCTCTATCTGGTTGATTGTAGTAAACCTCGCCTGCACTACACCGCTCCCTCCACACGCGGGGCACTGGTCGCCCATACGCTGCATTAGGCTTGGCCGAATCCTTTCACGGGTAATCTGCATAATACCAAAGTCCGACATCGGCAGAATGTTCGACTTTGCACGATCATTGCGCAACTCGGCTTTCATGGAATCATAGACCTTCTTGGCATTCTTTTGATCAAGCATATCTATAAAATCAACCACAATAATGCCGCCGATATCACGCAGCCGCAACTGACGAACCACCTCACGCGCAGCCTCAAGGTTGGTTTTCAGAGAGTTCTCCTCCTGCTCACGCTTTGCCGCATAACGACCGCTGTTGACATCAACAACAACCATCGCTTCAGTATGCTCGATAATGATATAACCTCCCGACTTGAGCCACACTTTACGCGAAAAAATCGATTCAACATCCTTGGCAATTCCATAACCTTCAAAAAGCGGAAGCTTGCCCTGGTAAAAGGTGACATTTTTCACCATTTCAGGGGCAGCCCACTGGATATAGTTCAGCGTCTCCTGGTAGATAACAGGTGAATTCGCAACAATTTCACCAACATCAGAGGTGAGTGAGTCGCGCAGCACACTTGAAATGATGGTATCCTCCTTGAAAATCAACTGGGGGGGAGCCGCATCCTGCAACTGTTCCTCAATCTGCGTCCACTTGGCAAGCAGTTTCTCAAGATCCTGCTTCAAGAGTGCCTCCTCCTGATCTTCGGCCACCGTACGGATAATGGCACCAAAACCTTCGGGAAGCATCGAACGCACCAGCTTCTTCAACCTTGAACGTTCTTTGCGGGCAATTACCCGGCGTGAGACCGCAACCTGTCCGCCACCAAAAGGCAGCAGCACCATGAAGCGCCCCGCAATCGTAATATCAGAGGTAAGTCGGGAACCCTTGCTGCTGATCGGCTCCTTGATAACCTGAACCAGAATCGAGTCGTTAGGTTTGAGCTTGCCTGCAATCATCTGGGTATACGACTGCCTTTTTTCAGCCCGCTCCTGCTCATCAGCCGACGGGGTCTTGCTGCCACTGCGAGCCGCCTGCTTCACATTTGCACCAGCCGCTGGCTCAACATCGGCTCTTGCGGCCTGTGGTGCATCATCACCATCCTCCCCGCCACCATTCTCATCATCATCCTCATCATCCTCTATCAGCGCACGATAATCCTCGTTGGTTGTGCCCACATCCGAAAAATGGAGAAAGCCGTCAGACTTCTGCCCGATATCAACAAAAGCGGCCTTCAACCCCTCAACAACTTTGTGCACCCGACCGAGATAAATATCACCAATACTTCTCCGGCTCTCAGGACGCTCAATAATCAACTCAACCAGACGACCCTCATCAACCAGCGCAACCTGTATCTCGTCGCCAGTCTTGTTCATCAACAACTGCTTATTCGAACTTTTCTTCATTCGTTAACTCTTTTTATAATGTGCCAATAATATCTTTTCTATGAAGTCATGCTGTCACAACAGCAGGCCAGCGGAAACACTGCCCGCAAAGGGGCAAAACCAATACGTAAGATAATAAATTATAGAAGGAAACTGTAATAACGAGGCGGACAGAAGAGTGGCTGGTAAAAGTTTCGGAAACGGCTTTCCCAAAATTTCAGCTACCCCATTGCAGCATTTACTGCCAATTTCCCTGTATCTGAATTAATCCGATGCAACTTTTTTACCGACACAGCTCTTTTCGATGAGCAACTCGAAGAACAAGAACACCCATATCTGCATCACTGATTTCAAACCATGCACAATAATCACCAACACGGTAACCCTTACCGGAATTTTCACTGAACCCAATCCAACGGAGGCCATTTTGAAAAGCCTATGGGACAAAGCCCATCCTTGAAGAGTTTGCAATAAAATGTTGCTCCGTGATATCAAATATGGTATACTTCGGCATAAAGTACAATATTGAAGTAATGCATCCAGCAGTGGAGTTCATAAACTCACTTTCCCCGAAGCTACGGGCAAAAGCATTGAGAGCAATTGAACTTCTCAAAGAATTTGGCTTCAGGCTTGGTGAGCCGCATTCAAAAACATTATTCGGCACTGATGGCCTAAAAGAGTTACGTGTCAAAGTCGGTTCCGATATTTGCAGAATATTCTACTTCCACCACAAGAACACCCTGTATGTTGTAACTTCAGACTATATAAAAAAATAGATGAAAACAGATCAGGGTGAAATTGAGAAGACTCAAAAACTACGAAAGATTTTTATAGAGGAGATGGTATAATGAAGACGACTAATTTTGATGACCTGCTGGCAGAAAATCTCAAAGATCACGAGGTCAAAAAAGCTTATGACGCTCTCGAAGAGGAATTTGACGTGGCAAAAAGCATTATCCACCTCCGCCTGAATGCCGGTATGACTCAAAAAGAGCTCGCTCGCCAAGCCCATACCTCTCAAGCCGCGATCTCTCGTTTGGAATCAGGTACCTACCGGAACGTCAGTCTGGCATTTCTGCGCCGCGTTGGAGCTGTTTTGGGAGTAAAGCCTCACGTTAGTTTTCAGTAACTGATATGGAAATCTGAAGCAGCAGGCAATCCGGGTAATTTCAGCTCTACCGGAGAGCGCCACGATTGAGGAGCTCATGTATGAGCTGTATGTCGTTGATAAAGTCAATAAAGGCAGGGATGCTGTTCATCGTGGAGAGTCACAATCAACGGAGGAGTTGAAAAAAGAGATACTGACTTGGTGAAGTAGTCATAGTCTGCGAAACTGAAACGTATAATTCTCCACACTCCCTTTTATGCCCGAAAAAGACTCTCTGAACCAGACCCCCGAGCAGAACGCTCGCGAAACCATCGGCCAGCTCATGTGCCTTTCCGATTGAAAGACGCCGTTGCGCATACAAGCTGACAGTTATCTCGGTTGCCATAAACGAGCAATCCCCTTTTTTTGCAAAATATTTCATCATGGTTGTTCTTTGAGTTGTTGGAAACTCACATGAAGCGTCGCTCTGGAACACTATTTCCCCTACATCACTCGCTGTATAAAGTTTTTTCAGCAAATGCTGAACCTGTGCTCCACCTTATTTCAAGGCAACTCACTCGTGCTCACGCAACAAAGATCGGCAAAAAGATCGGCAATTTTTATGGATTATTTCTTATAAAGTCTTATTCTAAAAAAGAAAGCGCCATCACATAATCGGCAATAAAATGATCACTGAAACACCCCCACGTCTTGAGCCTTGCCTGCCGGAATCGTTAGAGCCTGAGATTGTTGATCTTATTGCCGGTCTCTCAACCGCTGCTGAACGGCTCGGAAACCGGCTGCACCCTAAAACAGCGGCAAGTCTGGCCGATCTTGTACGGGTGATGAACTGCTACTACTCCAACCTTATTGAGGGGCACAACACCATGCCTCGCGATATTGAGCGAGCACTGCAAAACCAGTTTGAAAGCAACGGAGAGCGAAGGGATCTTCAGAGAGAGGCGGTGGCCCATATTCGTGTGCAGCAGAACATCGATGCACTCTACGCTGCCGGAACACTTGAGGATGCTGCTTCATGCCGGTTTCTCTCCTGGCTTCATTGGGAATTTTACAGGGATCTTCCTGAGGCGATGTGTTATCTGCAAAAAAAAGAGGTGCGAATTCCAATTATTCCAGGCACTTTCAGAAATCAACCGGAACATAATGTTGCTGTAGGCCGCCACCTCCCGCCTGAGAGCATTACCGTTGCTGAATTTATGGATTATTTCGAACAGCGGTATGCGTTTGAGAAACTTGGAAAAGGGATGCGACTTGCCGCAATGGCTGCGGCGCATCACCGGTTCAATTATATCCACCCCTTTCTTGATGGTAACGGATGGGTAAGTCGTCTCATGAGTCATGCCATGGCACTCCATGCAGGCATCGGCGCTCATGGACTCTGGTCAGTATCGCGAGGCCTTGCTCGCGGGCTCGAAAGCCGACATGATTATATGAGGCTGATGGATCACGCCGATATGCCGCGCCAGGGTGATCTTGATGGCAGGGGCAATCTCTCTCTGTGTGCTCTGAATACCTTCATTGTCTGGTTCCTGAAGATATCGCTTGATCAGATAACCTTTATGGAGAGCCTGTTTGAGTTTGATGCCCTTGCTAAACGATTGCGTTTTTACGGTGAGCAGCAGGGGTGGAGAGCGGAGGCCTTCTCAATTCTTGAAATGGTGTTGCTGAAAGGCGAAATCTCTCGTGGTGATGCCTGCCGTATCAGCGGTCTCAATGAGAGGACGGCAAGAACGCTCCTCTCCTCGTTAACCAGCAATGGGATCCTTGGATCAGAGACACCGAAAGGCGCTTTATCCCTCCGCTTTCCGGTTGGAGCAGTTGAAGTATTATTTCCGAACCTCTTTCCTGTGTTATAATTTCCTTGACTGATCAATGGAAATAAAGCTTAAATCCGCAATCAATCCACAAAATATAAAATACGTGATTCTTCCTGAACCCAACGATTCTCCCGTTATTGTGTGAAAACCGAATAACATCATATTTTTCAACATCTTCCGTAAGAAATTCCGGCCTTCTCTCTTTCATCAGCTCTACTGGAAGTTGTTCAACGCCAAGCTTTCTATGATCATTTTGACGAAAATCATGCCAGGTGAAATCTTTTCGTCTGTACAGTGCATCGGCAAAGTCGCCCTTTTGCTTGTGATCCAGAAGCGAAAAACAAAACTTTCCTGACTGAATATATTGAAGTGAGAAGATGACTGTAAGGTTGACCTGATTGTCGACTGGCGAGGCGGAAATGCGATTTCCCTTATTCGCTAACCGACTGTTGATCTCCCGGCTCATAGGGCATTAATTGAGTCGTGTCTTAAAGTATTGACGCATCTCGTCATGCAAGATGATTCCCGCATCAGCTTCGTGATTTTTCCACGGTATCTCCTCATGAGTCATATCGCGAAGTTTCCATGCGGCAAACTGCCCGAACACATAGTACACCTCATCAAGCAACCC
This sequence comes from uncultured Chlorobiaceae bacterium, assembly GCA_903937835.1. Classification (GTDB taxonomy): domain Bacteria; phylum Bacteroidota; class Chlorobiia; order Chlorobiales; family Chlorobiaceae; genus Chlorobium. The sequence goes on from CAJAAV010000239.1 coordinate 42,916, forward strand.
CATCTGTTCCACAGTAAAAATTTGTGAAAAATCATCCTCACTTGGAGCAAAAATAGGATTCGCCTTGTTACTCTTATATTTCCGGTACACTTCAGGACATACCGGGCCATGAAGCCAAGCCTCAATGTCCTCATTGAAAAGAGGCTTGTCATAAATTGCCAGATGATACCCTTGAGCATAATAGAGCAGCTTCTGAAGCTTAAGATTTGATATGCCCTCATCTTCAGAGTCATTGCTGAGTGCTATAAAATACCGCGCAACATCAAAGGCTGTTACCTGTGCCATACACCTCTCCTTTTTTACCATCAATCGCAACATTTTTAAACGTCTAACCGAACTTAACAAATTCTTTTGAATCTTCCTTGATACATTACTTATATTTTATCGCACGATGATTTTCAGCATTTCGGTACTGAAGTAGACACTGGTAGACAAAAAATGGCTGATTTTTGCTTGGTAACAAGACCTGTTCATGCAGCGGAAAGTCGTCGCCTATCGACGTTAACTGATAAGAGATGTTCCGTTAATCCGAATTGTAATTCTGCGGGAGTGGCGTCACTTTTTAAGTGAAGAACCCATAGTTGACACTCATCCAGAACCGATCGACAAAGAGTCTATCCAAAACAATGATGAGATGGCTATTGGAAAGAAAAACTCTTTATATTTTGTACTACCGCAGGCTACCGATAAAATAAACGCAACTCATGGGATTCGTTATGATTCTGTTTCTTGACAGCATCATAACGAATCCCATAAAAAAGGAGATGCCACAATGGAAAATCTGATGCAGGAGGCAATCCGGGTAATTTCAGCTTTACCGGAGAATGCCAATATTGAGGAGATCATGTATGAACTGTATGTCGTTGATAAGATCAAAAAAGGCAGGGATGCTGTTCATCGTGGAGAGTCACAATCAACAGAGGAGTTGAAAAAAGAGATACTGACAAAATCACGCAAACAAAATCGTGGCACTGCGCAATGGATTATGAATTATAAGCCTGCGGGCTCCCGGTCAAAAGAGGAGATTGACCGGCAAATTACCAATGAGCGCAACTCATGGGATTCGTTATGATTCTGTTTCTTGACAGCAATGTGCTCATCTACCTGTATTGAGGGAGATGCTGCACTTGTGTCACAAGTACAACACTCTATTCAAAAACTTCTGGCCTCTCATTCAAAGGCTATCATTGCTGTAAGTGCGCTGACCCTGCCGGAGTGTCGTGTGGCTCCTCTGCGCAACAGAGACACTTCGCTTTTACAACTCTATGATGATTTCTTTTCAACAGATAGCTTACACATTGTTGATCTGTCAAGAAATGTACTTGAAATCGCTACCAGCATTCGAGCCAACTTTGGAGTGAAAACCCCTGATGCCTTACAGGCGGCTTGTTGTCTGTCACTCGAATCGGAACACCTGTTTTTAACTGAAGACCGCGCTTTCAGTAAAATCGAGCAGCTTCAGGTGTGTAAAGTACTGACTGAAAGCTGAGAGAATGCGCTCTTGGCTTGCCTTCTCTTTGCAGTACTTCGATGAAGTTTTTTCACGCATGGAGAGCGGGGCAAAATGTGGCAGCTTTTCGGGGAGCGGATAGGGACTATTATTGATGAATTGAATGAGGTGCTGGCTTATTTCCAGGCTACGTCCTCTTTTTTAATCAAAAAAAGAAGAATAAAAGGTGTATTTTTCACATTCTTCTACTCAATTGAAAAGAATACCAAGACTACTGACGCATAAGCCATGAAGCTGCGAGAAGCATATTATGAACAAAAATTTGAGAATATGTTTCTCCGGACAAAAGGCGACGAGTTTCAGACATTCTTTGAGCGGCTGATGGGTTTGGCCTACAAAGCTGATTTCATGGCCTGCCGTCCGTGGGACAATATTGGAGACCGCAAAAATGATGGTTTTCTCAAATCGGATCGCCGTCTGTTTCAGGTTTATGCTCCCAACGAGATGGACGCAGCTAAAGCGATTACAAAGATCAATGAAGATTTTGAAGGTGCAAAAAAGCATTGGAGCAGGTACTTCGATAAATGGGCTTTTGTCCATAACGCTATAGATGGACTTCCTCCTCATGTTCATGATCTTTTGCTGAAGTTTGAGGATGTCAATGCAGGCATTACTCTGGAGCCTTGGGGTTTTGAGGAATTACGACAGATTTTTCATACACTTTCTCTTGACGACCGCATCTCCTGGTTTGGTCATGCTCCTGACGAGGAGACAATGGCGCAACTTGGGTTCAAAGAGATTCAGGTTGTGCTGGAATCGCTGGAATGCAAGGCCGCGCCATCCAGTTCTACCGTGAAAGCCATTCCGCCGGGCAAAATTGAGGCTAACGATCTGACCGAAAGCGTCAGTACCTTAATCAAGAGTGGCTTGACAAAATCTCCATTGGTTTCCGCATTCCTTGACACATGGCATGATGAATCCTTGGGTGAACGTCTGGCTGTTTCCTTTCGCAAAAAATACGAGGAGTTACGAGGAACCATGCGCCCGAACAAGATATTCACTGAACTCCAAACGTGGACTGGCGGAAACCAGGTCGGAACTCCTGAGCATCAGATGGCGGTATTTACTGTGCTGGCATACTATTTTGAGCGTTACGATATTTTTGAAGAACCCAGAGACGTTTACAAATGATTCTGCCGACAAAACACTTATCGCAAGAACGAGCACTGCTCACCGTCGGAGCACGCTTGCTCACTCATTTGGCACAGCCAAGGACAGTATCTTCACTCTGGGAAGAGATCACCCGTTCGGTCAATCCCACGAGCAAAAAAACTTCCATGCGTTACGACGCCTACATCCTTACTCTTGACCTCCTGTTTCTCATGGGAGCAATTGAACTTCAAGATGGCCTCATAAGCCGGAATCAGCCATGATTTACCGTATTTACAGCAGCTTGCCCAGCTTCAAGGAGCTTGAGTTTCATCAAGGCCTGAATGTTCTCATCGCCAAGAAGGAAGCTGGAGCCACAGACAAGCAAACCCGAAACCGGGCAGGCAAGAGCAGCTTGATTGAAATCATCGATTTCCTTTCTGGCGCAAAGGCAGGAGTAGACTCGCTTTTTCGTTCTGAAGCTCTTGTCAATGAAAACTTCGGAATCACTCTTGATCTCGGCAATGAAAAAATCACTACTGAACGTACCGGGAAAAAATGGTTACAAATTTACCTTGAAGGCGAAAATGTTCTGAGCAATAAGAGCCCCCTGACCAACACCGAGTGGACGACATTGCTTGGTGAAAAAATGTTTGAGTTGCATAAGCTTCCAGATATTGAGGGGCCAAAACCAACCTTTCGTTCACTTTTTACCTATTTCATTCGTCGGCAACGAAGCGGTGCCTTCACAACTCCGGAAAAACAAGCCACTGATCAGCAAGAGGGTGACATGCAGGTTGCATTACTCTATCTTCTGGGTCTTGATTGGCAAATTGCCAGCGAATGGCAGAGGATTCGTGACCGCGAAAAAACATTACGGGAACTCAAAAAGGCCGCCGTAAGCGGGGCATTTGGCAGCATCATCGGAAAGAGCTCCGACCTGCGCACCCAAGTGACCATTGCCGAGGCTCGTCTCAAAGAGATGCAGTCCCAATTGGCGGCCTTCCGTGTTCTGCCTCAATACTCCGAACTTGAACTGGAAGCTGACCAACTCACCCATCAGATCAGCGATCTGTCAAACGCTAATGTCATTGATACAGGCTCTATCCGTGATTTGGAGAGCGCGATGCATTCAGAATCTCCGCCACCAATCGGAGAACTGGAGAGCATCTATTCTGAGGCAGGCATCTCACTGCCAGAAGTTGCCCTCAAGCGCTACGATGAGGTGCGACTCTTCCACGAATCCGTCATTCGCAACCGTCGCGACTACCTCTCCGGTGAACTCGATTCTGCCAGGCAGCGCATTCTTGCACGGGATCAGGAAAAACAACAGCTCGACGAACGCCGTTCCGTGATTATGAATCTCCTGAAAAGTCATGGTGCCCTCGACCAGTTTTCCAGGCTTCAGGCGGAAACTGGCCGCAAAGAGGTTGAAGTTGAATCACTACGCCTGCGCTTCTCCGCTGCCGAGCAACTGGAAGGCACAAAAAACGAGCTTGATATTGAGCGCAATCGTCTTACCCTCCGTCTCCGCAGGGACTTTTCAGAGCAAAAAGAACGTCTCTCCAATGCCATTCTGGCCTTCGAGGAAACCTCAAAACGCCTTTACGAATCAGCAGGGAGTATGACTGTGGATGAAACATCCAACGGCCCTCAATTCCAGTTCCCCATGCAGGGCTCTCGCAGCAAGGGAATAAAAAATATGCAGACCTTCTGTTTCGACATGATGCTTATGCGGCTTTGTGCCAAACGCGGTATCGGCCCCGGCTTTCTCATTCACGACAGCCACCTTTTTGACGGTGTCGATGGTCGCCAGATTGCAAGTGCGCTCAAAGTTGGAGCAGAAACGGCTGAAGAGCTTGGATTCCAATACATTGTTACCATGAACGAAGACGACGCATTCAAGGAAACCATGCCCGGGTTCAATGTTCACGACTATACCCTTCCGGTTGTGCTTACTGACGCACAGGATGATGGTGGGCTGTTTGGGTTCCGGTTTTGAGGAAAACAGTACATTGCCTCCAGCATCCATATTGAGCCTGATGACCTCGACCCCACCCCCTTTGACGCGCATGGTGGTCGGGGTAAAATGTGGCAGCTTTTCGGGGAGCAGATGGGGGCTATTATTGATGAATTGAATGAGGTGCTAACCGCTTGAGTGATAGTAATGATAGTACTGACCACCTTTATAATCGTCTTAATTCCTGACACGTAGCGATATCATTATCCAGGTCGGAGACATCATAATCAGGTGAAATGCGCCGGAATGTCAGAAGTTGACGGAATTCCCACAATGACATATCGACCAGTTCATGTGCCTTTCCGATTGAAAGACGCCGCTGCGCATACAAGCTGACAGCGATCTCTGTCCTCAAGTCATTTATTGTCAGGCGTGCCGAATCCAATATGTCTTGAGGAATGTTCAGTATATTCGGATTGCTCAACATAGTTATTGTTTTTTTATTATGAGAGTAACCAAATTATCTCGCTTGTCAAGAAGGACGTTCAGTTTGTGTTAGACTTCTTCTCTCGTACCAGGAACAGTTATCTATCTGAAGGCCTTCAAAGAATATGTTCGTTCACCCAAAGGTAAAAGCCATAACATTGGCCAACAGCTGACATTGAAATAATCAAATAACAACCAGTCAAAACGTTGATAACATGGAGCCTATACTAACCAAAGAAATACTGCTGAAATCAGTGTTAGAATGGAATAAAGCCAGAGAAATATATGTGGCAAATTGGCGAAATATCAGAATTGAAGAACGCTACCTGGGTTCGTTCGGAACATCATACGAGGCATACCTCAGCGAAGAAGATGCAGACCTCAGTGGTGCAGACCTCAGCGGAACAGACCTCCGCAATGCCAACCTCAACAGGGCAAACCTCAGTGGGACAAACCTCAGTGGGGCAGACCTCAGCGGAGCAGACCTCAGCGGCGATGCTAACTTCAGTGGTGCAGACCTCAGAAGGGCAAACCTCAGCGGAGCAGACCTCAGCGGGGCATGCCTCGGCAACGCTAACCTCAGCGGGGCATGCCTCAGCAAGACGAACCTCAAGGGAGCAAACCTCAGCAAAGCTAACCTCTGCGGGACAAACCTCTGGCAGGCAGACCTCAGCGGCGCAAAACTCATGGGTGTAGACCTCAGCGGTCTAGACTTCAGCGGTAAAGACCTCTGCAATGTCAACCTCTGCAATGCCAACCTCTGCGATACAAAACTGAGCGGTGCAGACTTCAGTTGGGCACACCTCAGCGATGCAAACCTCAGCAGGGCTGACCTCAGAGGGGCTAACCTCAGCGATACGCACCTAAGCGGGGCTGACTTCCGCAAGGCTAATCTCAACGGAGCAAGCCTAAGCGGGGCTAACCTCAGCAAGGCTAACCTCAACGGAGCAAGCATCAGCAATGCACACCTCACTGATGCAAACCTCAGTGGGGCTGACCTCAGCGGTGTAGACCTCAGCGGGGCACACCTCCTCGGTGCATGCCTCAGCAAGGCTAACCTCAGCGGTAAAGACCTCCGCAATGCTAACCTCCGCAATGCCAACCTCCGCAATGCCAATCTGTGCGGTGCCAATCTGTGCGATGCCAACCTGTGCGGTGCACACATAGTCAGTACCAACCTGAGAGATGCTAACCTCAACAGGGCGGACCTCAGCGATGCCAACCTCAGCAAGGCTGACCTCAGTAGGTCTTACTGCATCGAAGCCAATCTCAGCAAAGCTAACCTCAACGGGGCAAATCTTAGTCAGACTTCCCTCCGAAGGGCAAACCTCAGTCAGACAGACCTCAGCGGGGCAAGTCTGAGCGGGGCAGACCTCAGCAAGGCTAACCTCAGCAAGGCAAACCTCAGCAAGGCCAACCTCAGCGGTGTAGATCTCTGGCATGCAGAGCTCAGCGGGACTAACCTCTGTGGGGCTAACCTCTGGATGGCAAAACTCAGAGAAGCAAACCTCACTGAGGCAGAGCTAACCGAAGCAAACCTCAACTGGGCAAACCTCTGGCGGGCAAACCTCACCGGAGCAAAACTTAATGGAGCATCGCTCTTTAGGGCAAACCTCAGTGGGCTAAACCTTAGCGGGTTAAACCTTTGTGGGGCAAGCCTTAACGACGCAGATCTCAGTGGAGCAAACCTCAGTGGAGCAAACCTTTTCAGGGCAAGCCTATATGGAGCAAACCTGCGTGGTGCGAACCTCAATGAGGCAAATCTCAGCAGTGCAAAACTTCGCAATACAATTTTGGCAGATATTGACCTGAGTAATGTCAAGGGACTTGATACGGTCCAACATAGCGGTCCTTCAACCATAGGAATAGACTCCCTGTATAAATCCAATGGTTATATTTCTGAAATTTTCCTTCGCGGCTGTGGCATACCAGAGACCTTCATAGAATATGTTCGTTCACTCCAAGGGAAAAGTCATAGCATTGACCAATAGCAGACATAGAAACATAAGGGAAGTAAATTTAACAGCAAATATTACCATGCTAACTGCTGAGCTGCTAAAAAAATCAGTAACAGAGTGGAACGACATTCGTAAGGCAAATCCAAATATTAAACCCGACCTCAGCAAGGCTGATCTTCGAAGGGCAAACCTAACCGGAGCAAACCTCAGTGGGACAATCCTTTTCGCAACAAATCTAACTGGGGCAAACCTCCACGGAACTAACCTCTCCGAAGCAATTCTTTTTAAAGCACACCTGAGCGGAGCAAACCTCAGTCAAGCAAGCCTCAGGAACGCCTATCTCAATAAAGCAACCCTCACCGACACAAACTTTATCGGAGCAGACCTACGGGGGACAGACCTGCTCGGAACAAACCTCATCAGGGTAGACTTCACCAGAACACAGTTAAGTGGTTGTAAGATCAATGAAAGCACCCTTTTTTCGAAAGTAAAGGGATGTGATAGAGGAGTAAATGGTATTTATTGCAAAGAAACTGATAGTGCCGCATTAATGACACTAACTCCGCCAGGTAATTCAATGATAGGTTTTAATCCAGAGGTTATCATTGAAAACCTTAAAAGTGCAAGAAAACTTCACAACATATCACTGAGTTTTACTGCTATCTATTTATTGATAAATATTTTAAAACTTAACAAAATACCTATTCTTGGGCTGTCAATAGATGTCTCAGATAAAACACAATTTCTGTTACTTGGTGCTCTAGCTGTTATTATTTCAATAGGACTTATGAGTATTACAGTGTCGTTTATGAGGTCAGCTCTTGAGGCTACAACATATATCAACAATCAGGATTCAGCAATGAAAGTTGGCCATTTCCCCTGGATGCTATCGAAATATGAACATGGCTTCTTTCCAAAAGTACAGTCACTCATGATGCGCACTCTACTTGTCTTTCATCCGATAGCTTATCCTGCTGTTCTCTATTTGCAGACATACTTGATAGAAATATTTTTACCGGTAAATGCTGCAAAAATTCTTAATGTTGATCCCGCAGTGATATGGGTAATATGGACGGCATATCTCGTCTTACTCTCCTTGTGTGTCAGATTATTCGTGCTATCACAAAAATTTCAGAAACCGATTTTGTTTGATCCTGAAACAGAGCGAAAGCGAAAGAGTGATGCTGCCATTATGAATGAAACCTTGTCCTATATAGCGGAAATGCTAAAGGCAAAAACCTCAACTGAAACAACACAAACACAACCTGAACTTCCATAATACCTACCTGCTTGCTCCGCGATCTTGGCAAAAAGCCGGGGATGCTCGGGCAGATATTCCTGAAAGCGCAGAACAAGATTGCCGATCCGGCGATGCTCTACAAGGTGGTTGACATGATCGACAAGGAGAGCTGGGTGATGATGGGCGCTGATGTCAAGGGCGAAATTTACGAAGGGCTGCTTGAAAAGAATGCCGAAGATACCAAAAGCGGAGCCGGTCAGTATTTCACGCCCCGCGCCCTAATTGAGGTGATGGTGGAGTGCACCCGCCCGGAGCCCATGAAAACGATTGTTGATCCGGCATGTGGCACCGGTGGATTTTTTCTGAAAGCGTACGATTTTATCACCAATCGCTACAGCCTTGACCGGAGCGACAAGGAGTTTCTGAAACATCGCACCTTCGGCGGCAACGAAATTGTGCCCGGCACGCGCAGGCTCTGCCTGATGAACATGTTTCTGCACAACATCGGCGAACTTGACGGCATTGCCGCAATCTCATCCGCTGATGCGCTGCTTTCGGATGGTGGCATCCGGTACGATTACGTGCTCACCAATCCCCCTTTCGGCAAAAAGAGCAGCATGACCTTCACCAACGACGACGAAGAGCAGGAGAAAGAAAGCCTTGTCTATAACCGGCAGGATTTCTGGGCCATAACCTCCAACAAACAGCTCAACTTTTTGCAGCACATCCACACCATCCTGAAGGTTCACGGTCAGGCCGCCGTGGTGCTTCCCGACAACGTGCTCTTTGAAGGCGGCGCCGGAGAGCTTGTCCGAAAAAAGCTGCTCGAAACCACTGAACTGCACACCATTCTGAGGCTACCAACCGGCATCTTTTACGCGCAAGGCGTGAAAGCCAACGTCCTCTTTTTCGACGTCATGCCCGCCCACAAAGATCCCTGGACACGTGAAGTGTGGTTCTACGACTACCGCACCAACGTACACCACACCCTGAAAAAGAGCCCGCTGAAGGCATCAGACCTGCATGAGTTTGTCGAGTGCTACAACCCCGAAAACCGCCATAAACGCAAAGAGAGCTTCACGCCCGAAACCTCCGAAGGGCGCTGGCGGAAGTACACCTACGAAGAGATTGCTGCCCGCGATAAAACCAACCTCGATATCTTCTGGCTCAAAGATAAAAGCCTTGCCGACCTTGATAATCTGCCCGACCCGGATCTTCTGGCCGGCGAGATCATCGAAAACCTCGAAGCCGGACTGGCAAGTTTTCAAGAGATTCTTGGGGTACTGAGCAGGGGGTGAACTGTTTATTTAATGCGAGTTATTTGGAAGGGATTTTCACAACCAAAACCTGACCACAATGAATGATTTTGATTATTTGAGGGAAATTGATTCATCAATGGTTAGCCTTGAGGGGTCAAGCAGTTGTGAACCGTGATAGACCGTTAAAAGCTCTACCATATCACTTTTCACTCTGTACACTATGCGATAGCTCCCAAAAAGAATTTCTCGAATGGCAGGATCGTTCAATTCGGGTAATGATCTACCGGAATAAGGGAAATCTGTTAAACGATCAACGGCTGACAGCACATCTCTTGCAAATAGCCTGGCATAGTGTGCGGAATCCGCAGCAATAAAATTTGTAATTGCTTCCAAATCATCTGCAGCCTGAGGAGTCCACCTTATTTCAACCATTTCGACATCATCTCTTTTACTTCCAGGTGAGACAGAGTTTCTCCTGCATCCGCCTGCTGGATTCCCCTCTCAACTTTCGCGATAAAAAGAAGACGCTCCATAGCCTCCTCAAAGGTGGTGTCGGCAGGAAGCGCTTCAACTGCTATCATAATTTTCTCTTTTGCCGTCATAGCATATTTCCTTTTTTATGTGCTTGAACCATCGGTGAGTGTAAGTTACTCTACCCTGTCGAAGATTCCTTGATGCTTCGGTAAAGCAAATGCTACCGCCATGAGTTTTTCGTTTGGAGCAGGTGGCTCTTCCAGCAGATTCAGGAGATGTGCACGATCCCTTTCTGTCAACACTATTCGCTCATTCTGCTCGATCACCTTTCGAGCCTCAGCAACAACAGTTCTGGTAATTTGTGGCACGATCGACTCCTTTTTTTATACGTATTGGAGATGTGCGTAAAATACAGAATTTTTAACGTGTGCAAAAATTGCATGGCTACGTGTTAAAAGAAAAAATGGTTATACTGTGTACGTTATACTGTAACAAGAAAAGTTGAAATCATGATAGCAGTCAGCACAACGGAGCTACGTAAAAACCTCCGTAAATATTTGAATATGGCCAATACTGAGCGCGTCATCGTCCAGTGTGGTGGAACCGAGACCTATGAAATCGTCCCTGCACGAAAAATCAGTGACACCGACAGATATTTTTCTGATCCGAAGGTTATTGAGGCTATTGAACGAGGGAAAGCCGATGCAAAAGCTGGCAGGGTTACGAGGATAACTGATCCAGCCGATCCATGGGCAACTATTTTATAGACATTACTGACCAAGCCAGGGAAGATATCATGCATTGGAATAAAGTTGGTGATGAGGTTATTCTCAAAAAGATTAAACGTATTCTTTTTGAATTATCCGAGCATCCAAAAGAAGGGAGAGGCAGAGTGGAGCAATTACGAGGTAATCTTTCTGGATGTTGGTCAAGAAGGCTTAATCATCAGCATCGAATGGTTTACGAGATCAATGATCGTACGGTAACTGTCCTGGTACTCTCTTTGCGAGGCCATTATGGAGACTCTTGAGACGTGTCATCATCGAGAAAAGATGCCCAAGTGTACGAATTTTTCTGAACGGGATACGTGCCGTCTTTCACAGGCCGCATCCTGAAAAAGAGTGCGATAAAGGGGGCACTTAAATCAGTGAGACGTTTTTTACAAGAAGCAGGAATGGACTACCATGCTGAACTATAAAGGTTATACCGGGCATATTGAATTTGATGATGAAGCGGGACTGTTTCATGGCGAAGTTCTTGACACAAAAGATGTTGTCACTTTTCAGGGACGGAGTGTTGATGAAATCGTGCAAGCCTTCAGGGACTCTGTCGATGATTATCTTGACTTTTGTGCAGAACGGGGAGAAAAACCGGATAAGCCATTTTCCGGCAAATTTGTGCTGCGAATGAACCCTGAACTACACCACGCCATTCATCTCAAGGCCGTCAAAGCGGGGAAAAGCCTGAACAAATGGGTCAATGATACGCTTCAATCGGCATGAAGGGTTATTGCGCTTGTTTTTCAATGAGAACAGGGCTTTTCGGACGAGTGTTAATGGATCACAGCCAATCATTTTCCGCTTTACAAAATGCGTTGAACGCTATCCAGATTTTTTTATAAATGTGCGCAGTATCCAACAGCTCTCGTTGAAACTTGATATTACTGTTTTGGATAGTAACCACCTGTCTTTGATGAACCAATGAACTCTATCTGCCCGGCGTCTCGTAATTGTTTAAGCCAGCGTTCGAGGTTCTTGGGAGAGGTATTCATCAATTCCGCTAATGCTGGAACTCGCATACCCTGGCGTTGTTTTATAAGTTCAACAAGTGCATTTACTCCCTCATTTACTCCCTCATTTACTCCCTCATTTACTCCCTCATTTACTCCCTCATTTACTCCGACATACGGCTTTGGCAGTTTAAACGTCATCAAAACACAACCGGTATTTTCATGCAGCACAGGCACGGGCAAGCCAGCCTCCTGCATCAAACTGGCAATTTTAAGGGTTCCTCTTCCCCATGTTTCAATCAGTCCACGGCGGTAAAATACCTTGGCAATCCATGGGTTCCAGGGTTTTGATTCATGAGGCTGGTAGAGCATTTCGGGAGTCAATCCAAAATGCAGTTCGCCGGGGGAGATGATTTCCAGGCGATCATCGTACAAAGCCACAGCAACAGAGCCCGCAGCGCTGGTATAATCGCGATGGATAAATGCGTTGGCAAGAGCTTCGCGCACTGCATCGGTGGGGAGCGCAGGCGTGTCGATGCGAGCCATTTGGCCCGGCACGATTTTGCCAGCCACCGGGAGCCAATCAATCAAAAAACGTTCGGCCCGACGCATCAGCGCAAAAGCGTTGCCGGCGTATTGCCGGTTGTCGAGAAATTCGTCGCGGTTTGTGCCTTTGAATCGGGCAACGCGAAGCATAAACTGCGGGAATGCTGGCAAAACAACTTCATCTTTACAAAACAAGGCAACGGCAGCACGTGATAGTTGTTCGCCATTCACCAGCAGGCCCAACCCACGCAATATCCCCATAGTGTCGCGAGTACCGGGGTCCAGGCTGCGCCCCCGTCGAATGGATTCTTCGAGGGTGACAACAATTTCAAGGCTGTCGAGCTCTTCAACACTGCACCCTATGGCGGGCTGCATTTCCCAGCGGTCACTGGCGTGCATAGACTCAATCAACAATCGTTGGTAATTGGCGCGAGGCATGACACACGTTGTGTTCAGCACGCGCTCATAAGGTATTCCGCGAAAAGAGACGGGAGCATCAGTGGCACGATCGACATAGACAATCAGAACTTCCAATCCTCGTCCATCTCCTTCGGAAAGTGGTAGACGCTGGAGGTGCAGGCACAACGGTGGTTCGAAACCCTGAAACTCCTGAGCCAGCTCTTCCAGTGTACGATCTGTCACCTTTTGGCCTGCCACTTTTCCGGTTGGAGTAACACCAAACACCACTTGCCCGCCTTGGCCGTTTGCCAGAGCACACATACTCCGACAAGCACGCTCTTTTTCGGCGGTGGACTTTTTAAGTTCAAGCGTCAGAGATTCGCCGGCGGCAATGATTTTTTGAAGTTCAGTAAAATTCAAAATCTTCTCTCTTAATTCGA
>CAJAAV010000240.1 GCA_903937835.1 uncultured Chlorobiaceae bacterium
CAATGACTTCGACCATTTCCGACAGCACGGTGGCAACATTATCCAGCCATCCACAGTGCCTGTAATATCCTGCAAGATCAAAAGCGGTCGCTTCTGGCGTTGATAGCTTCAGAATACCTGATACCGTATTGCGTGGTTGAGTTGGAATAGCCTCAATATTACCTCTGACGATGAAGTTGACCTGAACTTTGCCGGAGATAATAGTTCTTCGCGGTTTGGCTACCATCACCTGAAAAACTTGGGGGCAATGATGAGCTGCACCGTGGTACTCCGCAGCACTCAAAAGCCCGACACAGTAATATTCCCCCAAGTAGTTCATCAAATCAGGGATGAACTGCTCTGCCGGGCGGCATCCAAGCGAACGATATTCAGGGGGGACAATCACATAAAACCCCTGATAGGGCATCGCAATTTCTCCTTTTTTCATCAAACGGCGCAAGGCCGACTTGAGTGCAGTGGGAGAAGAGCTGATCCTTTGCTCAAGCTCGCTGAAGCTGAAACAGGAGATTCCTTCAGCGGCGAATTGTGATATTTTCTCTGAAAGCATAGGGGAATTGCATAGATAATTTTCAAAAAGTATTACTTATTGTTCGTATTTGCAAATTATACATGCGTTTTCGGTGGGGGAACCTGAAAAGCTCTTGCTTTACGGTGTGGCATCTTATGTCGGTTGATTCTTCGACCAGGACGGCTTAATGTCTGTGTAAATAGTGTATATTTGATCCTGAAATATGTGCTCTCGTTTGTTATCGACATTCTCAGTGCAAAATATTTTGATGGCAAAGAGTCGGTCAATGTATTTCGCATGATCATTAGTGTGCCGGAATTCAGCGCAAAACAAGAGGAGACGGCTGAAGTTGCACAAGTCGTGGTGTATGACGTGCTGCATGATACCAGATTGACTGAAACGATGAAGGAAATTATAGGGCTACTGATGAGCAATACCGTCTGTTTGAGAAGGGCATGCACTTGATGGATTGGATTTGAATTCTAAACTTGTACAAGAAAAAGGCGGATCATGACAGAAGAACAATCGCTCATTGCTTTTGAAAATGCGCCAATTCGTCGTCACTTCGATGAGGCTACTGAAACTTGGTACTTCTCGATTGTTGATGTCATCGCCGTTTTGAGCGAAAGCGTCAACCCGCGTGATTATTGGTTCAGGATGAAGGTCAGGGTAAAGGCTGAAGATGGCCTTCAGTTGTCGACAATTTGTCGACAACTGAAATTGAAAGCTTCAGATGGGAAAAAATATGCAACAGATTGCGCAAATGTGGAAGGACTGCTGAGAATTATTCAATCCATACCCTCGCCTAAAGCAGAGCCATTCAAGCAATGGCTGGCAAAAGTAGGCTATGAACGCATTCAGGATATGGCTGATCCAGCGCTATCCGTTGATCGCGCCCGCGAGTACTGGCAACAACATGGGAGAAGCGCAAAATGGATACAGCAGCGGATGATGGGCCAGGAGACCCGCAATAAACTCACCGATTACTGGAAGGAGCATGAAATTTCCAAAGAGGATGAGTATGCCATTCTGACCAATATCATCCATCAGGAGTGGACTGGCGTTTCCATCAAAAAGCATAAGGATCTGAAAGGGCTGAAAACCCAGAACCTGCGCGACCACATGAGTGAAGCCGAGCTGATTTTTACTGCGCTGGCCGAACTTTCTACCCGACAAATTGCCGAAAGTGTTGATGCTACAGGAATGGAAGAGAATGCTGATGCAGGGAAAAAAGGCGGCAAGATCGCCAAAGGGGCCCGACTGGAATTGGAACAGAAAACCGGGAAAAGCGTTGTCAGCGGAGAAAACTTTCTTGCGCCATCAAAACCGGCAAGAAAGATTACTGGTGCACGGGAGGGCGGAGCGTGAGCTTGTGTAACAGAGAACTTAATTATGGAATGTATTTCAATTGTAGTGGCAAGGTATGTCAAGGATTATCAGATATTTCTGAAATTCAATACTGGTGAAACCGGAGAGGTTGATCTCCGCGATCTTGTTTATAAATACCTAAACTGCGCGATTTAACATAAAAAAAGCCTCAATATTCTTAGTTAAAACGTTATATTGTAATGGGTAATGAGCAATTACCATTTGTAACGTAACACAAACCAAGAAATCAGGAGGCTTTATGTCAGAAGATAC
>CAJAAV010000241.1 GCA_903937835.1 uncultured Chlorobiaceae bacterium
CAAATTTTGCTTGAAGTCCGTTAAGTTTTTCCAATTCAGCTTTTGTAAAAAGAGTATTCTTTGCAAGTACATCATTAATTAAAGAGAAATTGAATCCTTCCTTTATTTTTCTTTCATCAATTTCTTTCTCATAATACCGTTCAATATCGATTGGTTCTAAAAGATCAAATATTGGAGAAATGGTATATTTTGTTCCTTTACCATGACCTACTGAAGAAAGAAAATTTTCAGTTATTAGTTTTGATAAAATCCTTTTTAAGGTTGCATAACTTATCAAAATATCAAGATTTTGATAAACTTCTTTTGAAGAACAAGCTCCTGCTTGCTTTATAAATCCGATTATTTTTTGCTCTCTTGAATCAATCATAACTCATCATTTTAGCTCATAAAGCTCAGATTTAAAGCTCACATACCCTCTCTTTTTGAGCTTCATTATTTGTTACAGTGAGCCTCAACACTTGTGTAAAGCAAGAGCTTGACTCGTTATTATGTTATATAGAGATAATCGTAATGAACAAGGGGCTTTTGATCGTTTTGCCCCATGACAGCCAATGTTTTTTCTGAGCTATACTGCGCCATTCCATAGGCGATAATGGTTCCGTCGGTGGCGCAAATCTTGATAATGTCGCCTTTCAGAAAGCGCCCTTCAACCGACACAATTCCTACCGGCAGCAGGCTGTTGGCTTGCTCTCCGGCCAACAGCGCCATTTCAGCGCCCATGTTGACAGTGACGGCTCCCTTCTCCATCCCTTCGCTGTTGGCAATCCACCGTTTTGCTCCATGAGTCGGTTTTTGCGGCAGAAATGTTGTGCCGGTCTTTTCTCCCTCAAGAATCGAGAGGAGAATATCCGGCTTTCGTCCGTTGGCGATATGAACGGTGATGCCAAGCTTTGAAAGCTTTTGCGCAATGTGGCACTTGGTCAGCATCCCACCTCTGCCAAACTCCGATTTCCCCGGATTAATATATTGGTGGAAATGTTTAGTCGAGGGATCAATGACCGGAATGATGGCCCCATTGCCGCTTGTCATGTCGAAGAGACCATCAACATGCGACAAAATAATATAGCCCTCAACATCCATCATGGAGGCGATAAGCCCGGAGAGCTCATCATTATCGGTAAACATCAGCTCCGTGACCGAAACGGCATCGTTCTCATTGACGACGGGGATGATGTTCTGCTGGAGAAGGGAGGTGAAGCAGGTCTGCATGTTGAGGTAGTGCAGGCGGTCGCTGAAATCACTCTTGGTGACCAGAATCTGTGCGGTGATGAGTCCGTGCTGCAAAAAGAGGTCGTTATAGGTGCTGATCAGCTTTATCTGTCCGGTGGAGGAGAGCACCTGCCGGGCGGCAACGGGTGCGATGGTACCCGAGAGCTTGACAAGCGAACGTCCGGCACCGACTGCGCCTGATGAGACGAGAATAACCTGGATTCCCTGTTTTTGCAATGTAGCAATCTGGGTCGTGAGGCTGCTGAGGATCTCAAGGTCGAGTTCTCCGTTTTTTCCGGTAATGACGTTGGTGCCGACCTTGACGACAATTTTTTTATAAAGGTGTTGTTGTTTCATAGGTTAGTGAAGCTGTTCCTGACCATAGTGTAACCCTGCAACGCCGATAATAATCAGCAGCAGGGAGATAAGTTTGATGGCATTGATACCCTCTCCGAACCAGAGGACGCCGATAACGGTAATGGCCGCTGTTCCGACCCCCGACCAGATAGCATAAGTCAAGGCGATGGGCAGTACCTTCAGCGCCAGCGAGAGAAAGGTAAAGCTCAACCCGTAGAAAATAAAGATAAAAAGCGTTGGCACAAGTTTGCTGAATCCTTCAGAAAACTTCATGCAGGTTGTGCCTGAGACCTCAAGCAGGATTGCGATAACAAGATAGAGCCAGTGCATGGAAAGCGGGTAAAAGGTTTTATGAATGGCAGTAAGGGCGCCTGTTTGTGTTCGACTGAAAAGATATGCATATTTCGGGAAGAATCGCGCCTCGTTTTGCCTTGGCAGGCTTTATCACAGAAGTTGCTTTTAAAGGTATCTGGCGAAAAAAAATACTACGCCATGCTCTTGATGACCCTTCTCGATTTATCGTTGCCCTTGAGAAATCCCGTATTACAGTTTTCGCTGATACTGTTTATTATCCTGTTTGCACCGCTTCTTCTGAGTCGCCTGAAAATTCCGAGCTTGATCAGCCTGATTATTGCCGGTGCGGTGATTGGCCCTCACGGATTGAACCTGATGCTGCGCGACAGCAGTATTATTCTATTCGGCACTGTAGGCCTGCTTTATATCATGTTTCTTGCGGGGTTGGAGATTGATGTTGCTGACTTTCGCAAAAACAGCACGAAAAGCATTCTGTTCGGGCTGTATACTTTTCTGATTTCCATTGGGCTGGGTATTGTCGTGGCGCTCTATATTTTGCAGTTCTCGCTGCTTTCATCAATACTTATCGGCAGTATCTTTGCTTCCCACACACTTATTCTCTATCCGGTCATAAGCAAGCTTGGTATCGCCAAGAACAAGGCGGTCAATGTTGCCATCGGCGGTACCATTATCACCGATACCCTTGCGCTGCTGGTGTTGGCGGTTGTGGTGGGAGTCTCCTCAGGGGAGCTGATGAGCGAATTTTGGATAAGGCTTGTTATTGGAGTAACGCTTTTCGGTCTGGTTGTTCTTCTGCTTTTTCCGGTGATTGCTCGATGGTTTTTCAAGCGCTTTGATGACAGTGTCTTGCAGTACCTTTTTGTACTGGCAATGGTCTTTTTCAGCGGTTTTCTTGCCGAAGTGGCTGGCGTTGAGGCTATTATTGGTGCATTTCTCGGTGGCTTATCCCTGAACCGCCTGATTTCAAGGACATCGCCGCTCATGAACAGAATCAAGTTTGTCGGCAATGCTATTTTTATTCCCTTTTTTTTGATTGGTGTCGGTATGCTGATCAATATCCAGGCATTCTTCAAAGGGTATGAAACCATTAAAGTAGCCCTGGTCGTTACCTTTGCCGCTACAGTGGCCAAATATCTTTCAGCCTGGATTACCCAGAAACTTTTCGGGTTTTCGCTTGATCAGCGCAGGTTGATTTTCGGACTTATCAGTGCTCATGCCGCATTGGCCCTTGCAACGGTAATGATCGGCTACAATATTGTTACCGGCTATACCCCTGCCGGTGCCCCAGTCAGGTTGCTTGATGAAAGTGTTCTGAACGGTACAATCCTTTTTATTCTGGTTACCTGCACACTTGCAACAGTTATTGGCGAAAAAGGGGCTCGTAATGTCGCGTTGGCTGAAGCTGCTGGTGAAGCTGCTGGTGATGCTGCTGGTGATGCTGCAAAACCAGGACAACCGACTGTTGAAAAACGGATACTGATTCATACGAACGACATGAAGACTGTTGACGAGCTGGTCAATCTGAGTGTCACTGTTAGATCAGGTAAAACCCGAAGTGGTATTTATGCCATGCATGTTGCAGATAACAGTTTGCCCGACGAAACGGCAGAAAAGAATGCTGAGAAAATTCTTGAAATGGCAGCAGTTGTTGCATCTTCTACCGATAATGTGCTGACTGGGCTGCTTCGTTATGACAACGATGTGGTCAATGGGATTGCCGGTGTTATAAGAGAACAGAAAATCACCGATCTGATTTTGGGACTCCACCACCAGAACGTTCTCACCGACAGTTTTCTCGGAAGTTCATCAGAGAAAATTCTTGGCAGAAGTAATGTCACAACCTTTATTTATAAGCCTTTCCAGCCACTCTCCACAATCAAGCGAACGATTATCGTTATTCCTGAGGGTGCGGAAAATGAGATCGGTTTCGTGCTCTGGATGCAACGGGTCGTTAACATTATAAAAAATACTGGCAGCAAACTGATGGTTTACGCATCAAAACAAACCATTGCCTGTCTGAAAGAGGCCTATGCTGAAAATATTCCCAATGCCGAGTATAATGTGTTCAAGGAATGGGATGATTTTCTGGTACTGTCAAGAGAGATAAAGCATGACGATAACCTCATTATTGTTATGAGCCGTAAAAATCACACATCTTATCACACGAAGATGGCCAGGATTCCAGTCTACCTCAACAGGTATTTCCAGAAAAACAGCTATATCCTCATTTACCCCGTTCAGACCGGTATCGCGGAGGATATTTGTGATGATACACCCGCTCAACCACTCAAAAAATCAATTCTCAGTGTTGAAAGCATCAAAAATATATTTTATAAAGTCAAATCAGTGGGACGAAGGTGATCTTGAGTAATTGTCAAGACAAGTTATTGCAAACAGTTCAATAAGTACCTTCTTTTCTGTAAAATTTATCCTTCAAGGAAGAGTTCAGGAGCAAGATGTTCTGTTTGTCACAGAGTGATTCAGTTACTAATATGGATTCGGTAGTTTCAGTGGATAAGTGTATAACTATAAAAGAAATTATGAGCAATAAGCTGATGCAGAGTTTTTTCAGGATTCAGGTCGTTATCGGGATGTGCATACCGATATTGTTTTACGGATGCGGAGCGGGAAGTGGAGGTAAAGATGCCAGGAAGCAGGAGCGTCCTGCGTTATCGGTATTGACGGTTCAGCGTTCGGATGCAACCGTTACCACTGGATATGCCGCCCTTCTTGAGGGGAAGGTGAATGTTGAAATTCGGCCCCAGGTTGATGGTACTCTCCAGAATATTTATGTTGATGAAGGAGCCTTTGTCAAGGAGGGTCAGTCACTGTTCAAGATTGATGATCAGGTTTACCGCGAGCAGTATAACGGCGCTTTGGCGGCCCAACATGCTGCGGATGCACGGCTTGCTGTTGCAAAAATCGATATGGATAAACTTGTGCCGCTGGTTCAGAGCAACGTGGTTTCGGATATTCAGCTTAAAGGTGCGAAAGCTAATTATCAGGTGGCTCAAGCGACTCTAGAGCAGGCGAAGGCGTCTCTCCGTTCTGCCTCGGTCAATCTCGGTTATACGGTTATCAAAGCTCCTGTCAGCGGTTATATCGGAAAAATTCCCTTCAGAATCGGATCTCTTGTCACAAAAAATCAGGCGGGATGGTTGACAATGCTCAGTGATGTCAGCGAGGTGTATGCTTATTTCAGTATGAGTGAACTCGACTATATCCTTTTCAAGAAGCAGTTTACCGGCTCGTCAATGCAGCAGACGCTCAGTCAGGTTCCGCCGGTTTCGCTGCTGCTGGCCGATGGCAGCCGCTTCAGCGAAAAAGGATCTATCACAACAGTCAGCGGGCAGTTTGATCAGGCAACGGGGTCGGTCAGGGTGAGAGCTGTATTTCCCAATCGCCAGGGCCTGTTGCGTTCTGGAAATACCGGGACGGTAGTTATGGAATCGGTGTATCATCAGACGTTCATGGTGCCGCAGGCTTCGACGGTTGAACTGCAGGACAAGGTCTTTGTTTTTCTGCTCGACAAGGGCAACAAGGTGAGGAAACAGGCGATTACCGTAGCGGCCAGAACTACCGACAGCTATGTGGTGAGTTCCGGCTTGAACGAGGGAGATACTTTTGTGATGGTGGGTGTTGATAAATTGCAGGACGGCGCTGTGATTACGCCGGTCAGGAGTATTCATGTTGCAGGGGAGCTCAAAAAATGAGAGTGCCGCTGATGGAGAAATTTTTTCCGCAGTGTGCGGATGAGCTAAACGTATTGAGTGATGTTTGAACGATTTATTTCCAGACCGGTTCTCGCAACGGTCATATCGGTGATTCTGGTGATTCTCGGTCTTGTCGGGATGAATCAGTTGGCAATTACACGGTTTCCTGATATTGCCCCGCCAAGTGTGTCGGTGACGGCAAGCTATCCCGGCGCAAGCGCTGAGACGGTTGGCCGATCTGTGGCTCCACCCCTCGAAGAGGCCATCAATGGAGTGGAAAACATGACCTACATGACCTCCACTTCCGCCAATGATGGATCTCTCTCCATTACCGTTTTTTTCAAGCAGGGCACCAACCCCGATCAAGCTGCGGTGAATGTGCAGAACCGGGTTTCGCAGGCGACAAGCCGCTTGCCTGCCGAGGTGAATCAGATTGGTGTGACGACAGTCAAGCGCCAGAATAGCCAGATTATGCTGATCAATCTGGCCAGCAAGGTTCCTCAGTTCGATACGATATTTCTGCAGAACTATGCCAAAATCAATATTGTTGATGATTTGTCGAGGGTTCCGGGTGTTGGCCAGGTGTCGGTCTATGGCAACCTTGACTATTCCATGCGTATCTGGCTGAGGCCTAAGCAGATGGCAGCTTACAAGGTGACGCCGCAAGAGGTCGCTGCGGCTATTCAGAGCCAGAATCTGGAGGCTGCACCCGGATCGTTTGGTGAGAACAGCACCCAGGCTATGCAGTATGTGATGAAGTACAAGGGGAAGAATCGCTATCCCGGCGAGTATGAAAATATGGTGATTCGCTCAAATCCTGACGGCTCACTGCTCAAGCTTGGCGATATTGCCCGCGTGGAGTTTGGCGCTTACCGCTATACGGTCAACACCAAAGCCAATGGCGATCCTGCCGTGGTTCTTGCGGTTTTTCAGGCTCCGGGTTCAAATGCCAACAAGGTTGAAATCGGCCTTCGCAAGGCGCTTGAAAAGGTTTCTGTCTCCTTCCCGGCAGGGATCACCTATTCGATTCCCTACAGCTCTAAAAAGGTGGTTGATGAGTCCATTACCCAGGTGATTCATACGCTCATTGAAGCTTTTCTGCTGGTCTTTCTTGTGGTTTTTATCTTTTTGCAGGATTTGCGCTCCACTCTTATTCCTGCCATTGCCGTTCCGGTCGCCATCATTGGCACCTTTTTCTTTATGAACCTCTTTGGTTTTTCCATCAATGTTCTGACGCTTTTTGGCCTTGTGCTGGCGATCGGGATTGTGGTGGATGATGCAATTGTGGTGGTGGAGGCGGTCCATGCCAAAATGGAGCAGAAACGTTATCCTGCCAAAGTTGCCACCGTCTCGGCGATGCGGGAGATTACGAAAGCCATTGTCACCATTACGCTGGTGATGTCTTCCGTGTTTTTGCCGGTTGGCTTTCTTGAAGGTTCGACGGGGGTCTTTTATCGGCAGTTTGCCTTTACGCTGGCCATTGCCATTCTTATTTCAGCCGTCAACGCCCTGACTCTGAGCCCCGCGCTTTGCGCCCTCTTTTTGACCAATCTGCACAATCCTGATGGTGGTGCTGGCAACCATCACAAACTCAAGAGATTTGGCGGCTTTGGACAGCGCTTTTTTACCAGCTTTAACGTCAGCTTTGAGGCGATGAAGCGTAAATATCTTGGCGCTCTTGTTTTTCTTATCCGCAACAAGCGCATCACCTTTGGCGCTCTCGGTGTGGTGATTGCGCTCTCGTTCTGGCTCTTCAAAATTATGCCGACAGGGTTTATTCCTGATGAGGATAACGGCTTCGTGATTGTCTCTGTCACCCTGCCGCCTGGCGCGTCGTTGCTGCGTACCCAGAAGACGCTCGACAATGCATCCACGACGTTGCATTCCATGCCATCCGTGCGCAAGGTGATTGCTGTCGCTGGCATTAACATTCTCACCCGAAGCTCTTCACCCTCTTCCGGCCTGCTTTTTGTGCAATTGCGTGATCATCAGGATCGGGGCACCGAAGTCAATATCAAGAAGATTCTTGCCACGATGTCAAAGAGGCTGGGTAACAGGGATGGCTCATTCTTTGCCCTTGCGCAGCCTACTGTTCCGGGATTCAGTACGGTCGGAGGTCTTGAGTTTGTGCTGCAGGATCGCAGTGGTGGTTCGATCGAAAAGTTCAGCGGGATATCGAAGGGGTTTCTTGATGCCTTGATGAAGCGTCCGGAAATCGGTTTTGCTTTTACCAACTTCAAAGCCACCTATCCGCAGTATGAGCTTGAAGTGGATAATATCAAGGCTGGTCAGCTTGGGGTAAATGTCAAAGAGATCATGACCGTTTTGCAGGCCTATTATGGCAGTATGCAGGCGTCGGATTTCAACCGCTTTGGCAAATATTATCGTGTGATGATGCAGGCAGAGCCTTTGGATCGCACTGAGCCGTCGTCACTGAACGGGATTTTTGTTAAAAACTCCAGAGGTGATATGGTGCCGGTTTCGTCAGTAATTACTCTTAAAAAGGTGTACGGTACGGAGTCAGTTGACCATTTCAACCTCTTTAATGCTATTTCAATCAATGCGGTTGTCAAGCCGGGATTCAGTACCGGTCAGGCCATCAAGGCGGTTGAAGAGGTCTCCATGAATACGTTGCCCTCAGGCTACAGCTACGACTGGAAAGGCCAGAGTCGTGAAGAGATTGAGTCGACCGGCGGGCTGCTCTTTATTTTTCTGCTCTCGATCTTGTTTGTCTACTTCCTGTTGGCAGCTCTTTACGAAAGCTATCTGCTTCCTCTGGCGGTGATGTTTTCGATACCGACAGGGCTGCTTGGCGTTTTTCTCGGGATCAAGCTTGCCGGTATTGAAAATAATATCTACGTCCAGGTTGCCGTTATCATGCTGATCGGGCTCTTGGCCAAAAATGCCATTCTGATTGTCGAGTTTGCCCTTCAGCGGAGGGTTTCCGGCAGTACGCTCTCTGCTGCGGCTATTGAAGGAGCAAAAGCAAGGCTTCGCCCTATTCTGATGACCTCTCTTGCCTTTATAGCGGGCCTGTTGCCGCTTCTCTTTGTGAGCGGGCCTGCGGCTCAGGGCAACCACTCGATTGGTGCAGCGGCTATCGGTGGAATGCTGGTTGGTATGGTGCTCGGTATTTTTGTTGTTCCGGTGCTCTTTGTCACCTTCCAGTATCTGCAAGAGCGCATTACCGGAGTGGCATCTCCAATTGTTGAGGCCGGGGAGCTGCTTGAAGAGGTGCTCATTGAAGAAAAAGCGCGCTCACAGAAACTATTATGATGTGTAAAGAGAGGTTATGAAAAAAAAGAGGGATGTTGTTTTCTTGACAGGGATGCTTTTTCTTGTCGGTTTGAGTATGGTCGGGTGCAGTGGCAGCCGTGAATCAGTTGAGCGTGATATTCTCTTTCCTGCCACTTATCGAGGCGCATCATCAGCAGCGGCTGTTCCTGCGGATACGGTGATTGCACAATTGCCTTACCGGAGTTTTTTTTCAGATCCGGCATTGCAGACGCTGATTGATACTGCCATAGCGAACAATATTGACCTTCAGGTTGCGCTCAAAAATATCGATTATGCACAGCAAACAGTTAACTCTTCAAAGCTTGGAACTCTTCCTGCCCTGACTCTTGGCGGCCAGGGTATTCGCAACTATTCATCCGATAACGGGGTCAAAAAAACTCCCGAGGAGTATATCGCTTCAGCTTCGGCCTCCTGGGAACTGGACATCTGGGGGAAAATTCGCAGCAGGAGTCAGTCAGCCCTTGCCTCATATCTGAAAACAGGGGAGGCCGCCAAAGCCGTGCGTACACGGTTGGTGGCTGATGTGGCGGCAGGTTATTACAACCTTCTTATGCTGGATGCACAGCTTGCTCTATCAAAGAAAAATCTGGCTCTTGCCGATACAACATTGAAGATGATCCAGCTTCAGTACACTGCAGGTCAGGTTAATGATCTTGCCATAAAACAGCAGGAGGCATCGCGGCTTTCGATTGCCGGTTCAATTCCTCTTATTGAGCAGAATATCGTCGTGCAGGAGAATGCGTTGAGCACGCTTTGCGGTACCATGCCGGGCCCGATTCATCGCAGTCGATCGCTTCATACCAAAGTGACGGATAATGTTTCAACGGGGATTCCGGCAGCCATGCTTCAGAATCGCCCCGATGTTCGTGCTGCCGAATTTGCCGTCAGGGGTGCTCATGCCGATGTCAATGAAGTTGGAGCAACTTTTTATCCCTCGATTGTTATTACTGCCCAGGGAGGAGTGAGTGCCCTTAAAGCAAGTGAGTGGTTTACTGTGCCGGGCTCTTTGTTCGGGATGTTGCAGGGTTCCTTGCTTCAGCCGCTCTTTCAGCGTGGCCAATTGAAAGCCAATTATGAGCAGTCTAAAATTAAACGGGATCAGGCTGAACTTGGATTCAAGCAATCGGTGCTGAAGGCGGTAGCCGAGGTATCTGATGCCCTTGTCCGACTTGAGAAGATAAAGGCGCAGGAGGCTATCGCGGAGGAGCGGGCTGCCACGTTGCGCCTTGCAGTTACCAATGCGGGAATGCTTTTTAACAGCGGGATGGCGAACTACCTTGAAGTTATAGTTGTACAGGGCAATTCACTTGCTGCAGATCTTGCTCTTGCCGATCTAAGGAGGCAGCACCTTGCAGCTATGGCAGAACTCTATCGTTCAGTTGGCGGTGGTTGGCGTTAGAGTGCTCCGGCAACATGAAAAATTAGCAACAGTTTATAATAAAGTCTGATAAAATATGGATACACAAGAATATAATGCGACGGTTATCGGTAAAGTCATGATTACTCCGGATATCATGATTTTGACCATCAATGCTGATGAAGCTCGAGCAGAGTTTGAGGCGGGGCAGAATATGCTGCTTGGCCTCTATGGCTACGAGAAGCGCTCCTCCAACTCTGAACCGGAGTTGGCTCCTGCCGAAGCGAGCAAGCTTATCAAGAGGCCCTACTCCATCGCTTCTGCAAAGTCAGAGACCCGACAGCTTGAGTTTTACATTTCACAGGTCAAATCAGGCCAGTTGACCTCAAGGCTCTTTAATCTCACTATTGGTGACAGGCTTTATCTCGGCACAAAGATAAGCGGACTTTTTCGTCTCGATGAAACACCGGAAGGCAGTGATATTGTCATGGTTGCAACAGGAACCGGCATTGCTCCCTATATCAGTTTTCTGCGCTCACACATTATTGAACGACCAGAGAGTAAAATGGTGGTCATTCAGGGTGCCGCTCATCTCTGGGATCTTGGCTATTACAGTGAGTTGACCTTTCTTGAAAAAACCTATGCAAACTTTTTTTATGTCCCGACGCTGACCGACGCAGACGATCGCTGGGATGGTTTTCGATTATGTATAGAGGATTTATTGAGGGATGAGGTTTTGCAAAATGAGTTTAACATAACGCCAGATCCTGAAAGAACTCACTTCTTTGTCAGTGGAAAACCCGAGATGGTTGCCCATGTGTCGGAATGGCTTCACGATTATGGTTATACGCGCCATCATCCAGACGATCCGGGTGAGCTGTATGTCGAGGAGTTCTGACCTTTCAGTGTGAAGCGAACGTTCTAACCAACTGCGCTAATTGTTTATCAATAAAGTTTGGCTCAAGGGGCAGACACAAAAGGTGTCAAGTTAGATGACAACACCCAGTAACGGTTTATAGCTTTGGCTCGTATTCGCGACCGACCGATCGCCGCACTGGCTCATGTGTAAAGCAATCGAAATATTTTTAGATCGCAAAGAAAACTACGAGCGAGAAAAACGCGATCAAGCGGAACTCACCATCAAGCAATTAATGCTGAAGTCTCTGACGCACTTGTGCGGATTGAAAAGATAAAAGCTCAAGAAGGAATTATAGCGGAGGAGCGAGTTGCCACATTACAGATGGCTGTCACAAATGCAGGGACCTGCCTTCATACATGAATTGCTGTAAGTGTATACATAATAAGAGGGGGGCAAAAAATTTAGGCACTACTGTGCGATGAGAAAACAAGAAATCAGGTAACAAAAATAACAACCCTATATTCTATGATTATGCGTAATACTGTTGTGATATATTCTTTTTTTGTTTTGTTACTGTCATTTGATCCGCTTTTCGAGAATTTATAACTGAAAAAATAATCTGCCAAAGCAAAAATTAATAAAAATATGACGGCGTATTGTTTCTGTAATAGGCACTACAAACTCAAAACCCAAAATACCCCTTGATTTGATTGGCTTTTCTGGCTCACTCACGCACTTCATGTATGAAGTCAGGTAAAGTTTCATTGCGATTGTTTATTACCGAAAGGGTTGAACTGGGTAAGTACCATTGTTCGGGTGGTATACCACGAGCTACGACTCGTTTCTTTTTTCCTTGAGATAGCTGGTTGTGAACGTCCGAAAATCCGAAACCGGTTGACCTATGCACGAAAAGAATACCTGCA
>CAJAAV010000242.1 GCA_903937835.1 uncultured Chlorobiaceae bacterium
GAATTGACCTGACGCTGAAGACAGGGGAGAATAGCTTTAGCTTAGTAAAACTGACCCTTGTAAACGGGTCTTTGGTTTATTCGGACCGCTTCTGCGACGCACCAGATGTTTTCAACACCATCTTCTTTAGTAAATCCCGAATTCCTGTTCAGCCCTTGCCGAATTTTCTCGCTTTATAGCAGTCATGTATGCCGTCCATTGGCATAAAGCTCCTTTTTGAGGGGCCATGCAAAACATGGTATCCCGCTTCAGAGGGGGACGTTGATTTGCGATTGAGAATGTTTTTACGTGTTTGGATATCGTAAACAATCGTATATTAGAGGCAAATGCTTGCTCCTTCCCAGCAGGTATACAACATTTTCTGCAGGCCCTGCAGGAATTTTTCATGCCCTTCAGGTCTCTGAAAAACAAACATTTTACTGTTTCAATTTCAAAACGGAGGTAGTAATGCAAAGCAACCAGACCTTTGCTGATCTCTTCAAGGCAAGAGGAGTAGGCCGCAGGGACTTTCTCAAGTTTTGTTCGCTTACTTCGGTTTATCTCGGTCTTTCACCCACGATGGTGCCCGCTATTGTTCAGGCGATGGAGAACAAACCTCGAACTCCCGTTATATGGATTCACGGTCTTGAATGCACCTGCTGCTCTGAGTCTTTTATTCGCTCATCTCATCCCACCATTGAGGATCTGCTCTTCAACATGATCTCTCTTGATTATGATGATGTTCTGAGCGCTGCTGCGGGCCATCAATTGGAGGATGTGCGCCGAAAGATCATGAAAGAGTATAAGGGTAAATATATTCTTGCTGTTGAAGGAAATGCCTCCACAAAAGATGATGGTGTTTACTGTATGGTCGGTGGAGATTCATTCCTCAATACTCTCAAAGAAACGGCTGCGGATGCGGCTGCAATCATTGCCTGGGGCACCTGTGCTTCATTCGGCTGTGTTCAGAATGCTGATCCAAATCCCACTGGAGCTGCTCCGGTCTCTGATATTATCAAGGACAAGCCTATTATCAAGGTGCCGGGTTGTCCGCCGATTTCAGAGGTTATGACCGGCGTTATTACCCATTTCCATACCTTCGGAACCCTTCCTGAACTTGACCGTCTCGGTCGACCCAAAGCATTTTACAAGACACGGGTTCATGATAAATGCTACCGTCGCGCTTTCTTTGATGCCGGGATGTTTGTCAGAAGCTTCGATGATGAAGCCACCAGAAAAGGGTGGTGTCTCTACAAGATGGGATGCAAGGGGCCGACGACCTATAATGCCTGTTCAAAGATTCAGTGGAATGGTGGAACAAGTTTCCCGATTGGCTCCGGTCACCCCTGTATTGGCTGCTCCGAGCCTCATTTCTGGGACAGGGGGCCTTTCTACAGCAGACTTGCCGAAGTTCCATTCCTCGGCAGTGACAGCAATGCTGACAAGATTGGCATAGTAGCTGTTGGTGCTGCTGCTGCCGGTGCTGCCGCTCATGCGGCGGTGACTGCGGTAAAGAAGGCGAAGTCAGACAAGCTTGATAATGATAAAGCATAACCAGGGAGTAAGCTCATGGCCAGAAAAATAGTTGTTGATCCGATTCCCCGTATTGAGGGGCATTTGAGAATAGAGGCGAAGCTGAACGACAGCAATGTGATTGAGGAGGCTTACTCCAGCGGGACGATGTGGCGCGGTATAGAGGTGATCCTCAAGGGGCGCGACCCGAGGGATGCGTGGGCGTTTACCGAGCGAATCTGCGGCGTATGTACCACGGTGCATGCGCTTGCTTCGGTACGGTGCGTCGAGGATGCTCTCGGCATCGATATCCCCGCCAATGCCCGTATTATCCGAAACCTGATGAATGCGACGCAGGTGACCCAGGATCACCTTGTGCATTTTTACCATCTTCATGCGCTTGACTGGGTCGATGTGGTCAGTGCCCTGAAGGCCGATCCGAAACAGGCATCGGTTATTGCGCAGAGCATCTCTTCCTGGCCGAAATCTTCGGTGGGCTACTTCAAGGATTTGCAGCAGCGCCTTGTCGGCTTTGTTGAAAGCGGTCAGCTTGGTATTTTCTCCAATGGTTACTGGGGTCATCCCGCCTACAAACTTCCACCTGAAGTAAATCTGATTGCGGTGGCGCACTATCTTGAGGCGCTTGATTTCCAGAAGGAGATTGTCAAGATCCATACTATTTTTGGCGGCAA
>CAJAAV010000243.1 GCA_903937835.1 uncultured Chlorobiaceae bacterium
CGGCAGAATCATTTGGATATACCCTGCTGAAGAACGAACAAACTATTTCGGCAGCATGAGTTTCTTAGGAAAATGATTGCACTGGTTGAAGGAGCCGTGCGACAAAAAACACCGAATGAACTTGCCTTAACGGTAACTCTTGCCGGACTTACTCTGGCCTTTTTACTGGTAACCGGTTCGCTTTGGCCAATCGGCAAATATTTTGGCATCATGCTTCCTGTGCCAACTCTTGTTGCTCTTCTTGTCTGCCTTATTCCAACCACTATCGGTGCCTTGCTCTCTGCCATTGGGCTTGCTGGCATGGATCGTGCACTTTCTGCTAATGTGCTGGCAAAGAGCGGTAAAGCCGTAGAGCTTGCAGGTGATATTGATACCCTGTTGATTGACAAAACCGGAACTATAACGATTGGGAACCGTCAAGCAACGGATTATTTCCCGCTTCCGGGTATCAGCATTGAGCGTCTTGCAACAGTTGCAATGAAAGCTTCATTTGGCGATCAAACTCCTGAAGGAAAATCCATTATTACCCTTGCAGAAAAAACATTTGGAATAAAGGCATCTGAGCAGAATGATGGAAAAGTAGTGCCGTTTTCAGCACAATCACGCATGAGCGGTATTGATTTAAATGATGGCCAATCTCTTCGGAAGGGTGCATCGGATTCGCTTATGCACTATATCGCAAAACTTGGGGGAGATATTCCAGAGGCACTGCCGGGACTGGTCGATGATGTCGCCCGCAAAGGTATGACACCAATTGTTGTTGCTGATGGCAATGAGCTTCTTGGCGTTGTTGCTCTTTCGGATATTCTCAAACCGGGCATCTCTGATCGCTTGGCGAGGCTTCGTGCCATGGGCTTGCGTGTGGTAATGGTGACGGGTGACAACCCCCTGACTGCTGCTGCTATAGCCGCTCAGGCTGGCGTTGACGATTACATTGCCGAAGCACGCCCTGAAGATAAATTAGCGTATATCCGAAAAGAACAACAGAGCGGCAGACTGCTTGCGATGATGGGTGATGGTACCAATGATGCGCCGGCGTTGGCACAGGCTGATATCGGTGTTGCCATGAACTCGGGCACCCAGGCCGCCAAAGAGGCTGGAAATATGGTTGATCTCGACAGTGATCCCACAAAACTTCTTGAGATTATTGAGATCGGAAAACAACTGCTTATGACTCGCGGCGCATTGACAACATTTTCTATCGCTAACGATGTCGCCAAGTATTTTGCTATTATTCCTGCAATGTTTGTTCTCGCAATACCAGGGCTTGCTGTTCTGAACATCATGCATCTGGCAACACCGGAAAGTGCAATTCTGTCATCTTTGATTTTTAACGCCATCATAATTCCGCTGTTGATACCGGTAGCGCTGAAAGGGGTCAAATACCGACCAATGGGAGCCGATGCCATGCTTCGGAAAAATCTGCTCATCTACGGTGCAGGTGGAGTAATAGTACCATTTATCGGCATCAAGCTGATTGATATGCTTATTGCCTTCACCGGTCTTGTATAAACAAATGTGTTACCATCATGAAAACAACAATATCATTTGGCAATCTCACTCAACAATTTGTCGCTTCATTACGTATTCTTCCTTTCACAGTAGTTATATGCTGTGGATTGTATACCGTTATTATTTTTCTCGCCGCTCAGGTTGTCCCCTATTCTTCATCAGGCTCTCTTATCCGTTCTGAAAAAGGAGAGGTTGTGGGCAGTGAACTGATCGCCCAGCAATTTACCCTGCCAAAATATTTCTGGCCCCGTCCATCGGACGTATCATGGAATGCCGCGAACGCAGGCGGAAGCAATCTTTCGCCTGCCTCTCTGGCGATGCGCAAGAAGACAAAAAAGCTGTTAGCTCCTTTTGCACTAAAACAAGGTGAAAAGGTTCCAACTGATCTTGTTACCTCATCAGGCAGTGGTCTTGATCCCCATATTTCTCTTGCTGCCGCAAAATTTCAAGCATCGAGAGTAGCCAGGGCGCGGGGCCTTTCCATCGCTCAGGTGATGGCGATTATTAATAATCCGGCAAATGGCAAGTCCACCATTTTTCTCTTGAACGAATCGCTGGTCAATGTGCTGCAGCTCAACAGATCCCTTGATCGACTGCAGAATTAAAGCAGCCAATACCGCAGAATAAAAAAAGAG
>CAJAAV010000244.1 GCA_903937835.1 uncultured Chlorobiaceae bacterium
ATGAGAGCCATTCAGAGGGCTGTGCTTTTGGGTTTATGATCCTGATCCATGAAAAATCTGACAGGTTTGGAACATCATATCCACTCTTGTCGCCAACCATTAATTCAACCTTCACCGCTTCGGGAGTCCATATTTCTCCGAAAATTTCAGGAAGTCGATCAATCAATCCTATACGGTAAAGATAGAGTAAGGGAGAGGTATTGCTAATGGCTTGAAGCATGGTCATGCTCTAAATCATCTAATTCGGAGGCCAGGGGAAAAACATTATAGCGGCTGAGACTGAGTAAAAATTCAACACGGCTCATTCCGGCAAGCTCTGAAGCACGACCAGACGACAACCGCCCCATCTCAAACAGCTTAACTGCCGCAAGAACCCTCAGTTCCCTCCCGAAAGCAAGTGCATCAGTCTTTTCTGCAAGCAGTATCTTTTCGGGGATATCAAGCGTAATGTGTTGAGCAGCCATAGGGTTCCCCTTTTTCTTTTCTTCAATTCGATTCAATGCTTGCTTGGTACATGCAAGCATTGTTGTAACAACACACGAAACATATCAAAAATTCGCTGCGCATCAAAGTAACCCAGCATCATCATATAGATCAGAGTACCGTGAAAGGAATTGCATGACTGCGATATCAATCAAACCGGATAATTTCTTTTTGCCGCCTCCTGTAAACCCATCCAAAAGAGAAAACGACATGGTACACCCCAACGTCATGCGCAACAGCGGCATAGACCCCGAAGAGTGGTCAGGCTAGCCTTCGGCGTGGGTGTTGATCGCTCGGTGTTGCTGAGGTACAAGATTGATGCAGGCTGCTGTTTGAGAATGATTTGCGGATGTTGAGGCAGTTTGTGGCGTAGTGGAAGTAACTAACTTCACTGTAGTCAGCCGCGCAATCTTGCCCTGAGCCAGTCAGGATTTCTTCGGCAATCGAGTACAGCAATCACTAAAATCTCGTTTTCGGCGATTTCGTAATAAACGGCAAAAGGAAAGCGTCTGGCAAGAAGACGATAATGCCCAAAGACTTTACGATGTATACCTGCAAAAAATAAAAGCGAATCAATATCCGAATAGAGAGAATCAAGAAAGTAGATTCCCAAACCCTGAGATTGTCTTTCATAGAAATGGTAGCCATCTTCAAGATCTCTCTCGGCAGAATCAAAAATCCTCAACTGCATGACAGATTCCTTTTTATGCGCTCTTTGGCTTCTGCCCAGTCGGAGTGTTGCACCTTTCCGGCAGAAAAGGCTTCTCTCCGTTCGTTTAGAATGTTCTCATGCCATGCCGGAGATTCAAATGCCGTCTCATCCCTTGAAAGATCATCCCAGATTGTCTCCAGCAAATCCAGTTTTTCAGCATAAGTAAACTGTGACAAGGGTAATTCAATTTTTGCCATGATGTTTGTTCTCCTTCAGGATAATAAACGTAAGTGCGAAACAGTTTGCCTCTCCCCGCTCTTGTACGAATAGATGTAAAACACCTTGCCACCAAATTTCTCAGTAAATTGCCGATGCGTTTTCTCCTGTATCGATTTCTCCTTGAAAATCTCAGGAAGCTGTACCGTTCCTCCGCCAAACGTAATCGGCTAGATCTGAAGCCCGACAAACTTCTCACCCACTCTGATAAAAAAATCAACATTGAACAACCGATCCCACTCATCAGGTGCCGGTTCAATGGTTACGCCAAGAAGCCGCTCCAACTGACCGTAAACCGTTTTGATTTCAGTCATATAGCCGTCAAAGGTTCGGTCAATAACAAGCTGAATCATGTATGCAATACAATCCTCTTCCGTGACAGAAGCACCTTCAGCCTCAATAACCTCTGTTATTTTGACATAGAGCTTCCTCCCCAACTCCGTGATATGCTCTTCAGGCTTGACGTTCGAGAAGTAATAGTCACGCCACTCTTCAACGGTTTTTGGAGCACACTTCCTGATAGACTCGGAGGTTGGCCCGACATTTCTCTTGAAATTGAGCTGAAAGCGGTTCATCACGCTGTTCAGAATCCACTCTTTAGCCATTGACTTTTTCCAATAAGGTTAGAAACTTCACCTTCTGCTTGTACTCATAGCTCCCATCAATCCCAACCAGCCCGCTTTTGATCAGATGCGCATTGACAAAGGTCTTGTTCTCCAGATAGAGGTAGCAGAGCAGGACGTTTTCTTCGTCATGTTTCTCCTTGTCGTACTTCAGGAAGATACGCTTTTCCTTGATTTTTTCGGTCAGATAGCCAACCGCCTTGTCGTGCGTGAAGGGTTCGCTCTTGATGCCGATCAGTTTTACCGTCAACCCGTTGGATAACCGCACTTTTTCGGGGCTGAGTATCTCCTTGACCGTGAAGAACTCTTCGCGATCTGCATCGCTCTCTTTCTCAATCCTGGAGCCAAAGGTGAGTTTTCGTGGATCGGTTTTTTTGTCGAGCTTGTGGGGATCTTTGAACTGGTAGGGCAACTGCTCAATGGCTGCGGCAACATCGCCGTTGACCGTATCATGCAGAAACTCGTACTCCGTGCCCATAAAATCGGGCTGCCGGGTGTTCAGCTTCTGTTTGGCAATCTCGATAAACTCTGGATTAATTTCGTACCCGACCGAATTTCGTTCGAGATTCTTTGCAGCAAGTGAAGTTGTGCCGCTCCCCATGAAGGGATCGAGAACGGTATCGCCACGGAAGGCGAACATTTTGATGAGCCGGTGCGGAAGCTAAAGTGTCATGGCTGAGATCTCTTTCTGCTCTTTGGTGGGCTTTGGAGCGTCGCCCTCTCGCATTCGTTCCAGACAAGGTTCAGGTTGTTGATG
>CAJAAV010000245.1 GCA_903937835.1 uncultured Chlorobiaceae bacterium
ATGCATCAACAATAATGTCGTTAGGCACATGGAGGTTGGTGACGCCCTTGTCGGAATCAACCATTGCCAATGCAGGACGGGTGGCATAGACTGCCTGAATATCTGCTTCAATTTCAGCTCTCTTCGCATCCGGCAGTTTCTGGATTTTTGCATAGAGGTCGCCAAGTCCGTTGTTCACATTCACACCAAGCTCCTTGATGGTAGCTGCATGTTTTTCGAAGACATCCTTGTAGAAAACGGTGACGGCATGGCCGAACATAATCGGATCGGAGACCTTCATCATGGTTGCCTTGAGGTGCAGCGACAACAGCACGCCGGTTGCCTTTGCATCGGCAATCTGATCTTCAAAAAAATTGCGAAGTGAACGAACATTCATGACTGAAGTGTCAATAATCTCACCGGCAAGTAAAGGAGTTTTATCCTTCAGTACTGTTGTCTTGCCTTCCCCGTCAAAAAACTCGATTTTTACCGTTGTAGCTTCTTCAAGAGTAACTGACTTTTCGCTGCCATAGAAATCACCGGCGCTCATAGATACTACCTGTGATTTTGATTCGCTGCTCCACGCACCCATTTTGTGCGGATTCTTTTGGGCAAACGCTTTTACGGAAAGCGGCGCCCGACGATCGGAATTTCCCTCACGTAACACCGGATTTACAGCGCTTCCAAGCACCTTTGCAAATCTTGTCTGAAGCTCTTTTTCAGCCTCATTTGCAGGCGCTTCAGGGTAGTCAGGAATGTTATAACCATGCTCCTGCAGCTCCTTGATCGCGGCTCTCAACTGGGGAACTGATGCGCTGATATTCGGCAGCTTGATGATATTGGCTTCCGGTGTCAGTGCGAGTGCACCTAATTCAGCCAAATAATCGGGTATTTTCTGGCTATCCGTCAGATTTTCAGGAAAATTTGCAAGAATTCGTCCTGAAAGAGAAATGTCTTTAGGTTCAAAATCAACCCCGGTACCCTTTGCAAATCCCTTAAGGACAGGAAGGAGAGAGTAAGTCGCGAGAGCAGGCGCCTCATCAATTTTGGTATAAACAATTTTTGCTGTTTCTGCCATCTCTATTTTCGTTTTATGTATTTTAAAGGATATGAATAACGACACTCAAAAAAAGAGGCGCCCGGGAAATCGCACAAAAGACAGGCAGAAGCCGTTTATTGCGAAAACGAATTATAATGTTGTGATAGCCTGCGCTGAATAACTGCAATGGCCTCAACACAGCAGCCTCTGATGATTTTGGCACCCGAGGCTGATTATGGAGAGAGCTGTTCCGCTTTGTCTATGAACAATCGGGAGAGCAGGCTACAGCGCTGCACCCCGGAAAAAACTTATTCAGGAAGGCATAAACTCGTCAAGACCCACCCGTTCTGCAAGCTCCTTATCGTTGAGCACCTCGTGGGCAAGCTTGATCATGGGAATGGTAGCGCCCATTGAACTGTAACCGCCATCATGGAAAAGATTCTGCATGGTTACCTTGCGAGAGAGGTCACTAAGAATGGTCATGGAATATTCAGCACACTCTTCGGCAGAAGCATTTCCGAGAGGAGACATGAGATCGCTGTATTCGAACATTTTCTCGAACCCCGGAATGCCGCTTCCAGCCTTGGTATAGGTTGGACTTTGTGATATGGTATTGATACGGATAGCGTATCTTGCAAGCCGAGGTCCATAACTGCGAACAATGGATTCAAGCAGCGACTTCGCGTCACCCATATCGGAGTAAGTCCAATAATTTCTCTGCGAGGCAATATAAGAGAGAGCAAGAATGCTTCCACCCTGATTGATCACCTCATTCTTCAACGCATAAGAGACAAGCCTGTGGAGCGACAACGCAGAAACATCAAGAGTTTTGATAAACCACTCGTAGTTGAGCTCTTCATAAGGCAACTGCTTGCGAATATTCTGTGACATTCCGATAGAATGGACAATAAAATCAACTGAGCCGATTTTTTCCTTCAGCTCTTTGAAACAGTTATCAACATCCTCATTTTTGGACGCATCACAAACAATCATCGGAGCGTTACCGCACAGTACCGAGAGTTCTTCGATATTACCGAAACGCAACGCGGCCGCAACATTTGAGATGGCAATCTCTGCGCCTTCCCTGTAGGCGTTAAGCGCTATCTGCCAACCGATACTGCTTTCATCAAGCGGGCCGAACACGATTCCCTTTTTCCCTTTCAACAAACCATAGTGCGCTTTCTCGGACATGATATAAGCTGATTCTTTAACAAAGATTGGGGTAAATTCCCGTTAACTCGACACTTTAAACACTCAAGATACAAGATTCCCTTGAAAACTTAAACTTTTTACCCTGAATTTTTCTTCCCGGACGCGTTATGAACGTGTTTTATATTTTCAATCGCCTCATCGAGCGGAGCTTGTCAAGCATATTTTTATTAACATTTAGTTCCAATTCCTCCTTTTCGACGGGTATCTCCCTGAACACCACCCGAAGAAGATTATCCTCTCTGATATACTTTTCCATTTCAAGACTGTACAACGCTCTCGGCAGGGTTATGATCCTCTGGGCTCTGTCAACTGTCACCACAATATCCGTCCCCATCCGGTCAACAATCACCTCTTCGGCTTCCTGGAGAAAAGGTATCTTGATGCAGAGAACTTCGCGGTGATCTTCCGATACCGCGTTTTTCTTGCTTTCAATCCAGAAATTCTTTCCGGAATAAAAAATCTTGTCCGGTTCCTGTTCACCAAAAACCAGTTTACTGATCTCATGGAGGGCATCGGTACCTATCGGCTCGGTTCTCTGCAATTGACAGCGAAAAACCGGGGTAGGATAAAAGGATTGATCGATCTCCAGCAAATATTTGCTGTGCAGGTCAGCCCAAAATTCAAAATACTCACCTACAGTTTTTGAAGTGGGAAGAATCTTGTTGATCACAATACCATCGACATTGATCCCGTAAAGATGCACAAAGGTGTAAGCTCGCTTTGTTTCAAGGATGGAGAGCTTTTCAGGGTTCAATACCAGTCGGAAGGAAACCTCGGGACTGAGAATAAACTTGTTGATATCCTCCATCTGCTTGAGAAGCACA
>CAJAAV010000246.1 GCA_903937835.1 uncultured Chlorobiaceae bacterium
GCTCAAGCAGGGAGACCATGAGTCGCGAAGTTGCGAGGCCTGAACCGTTCAGGGTGTGTACAAATTCCGGTTTGGACTTGCTGTCGGGCTTGAAACGGATGTTTGACCTTCTTGCCTGATAATCTTCAAAGTTGGAGCAGCTTGATGCCTCAAGATATTTCTGCTCCGCCGGTGACCAGACCTCAATGTCGTAACATTTTGTCGCGTTGGCGCTGATGTCGCCGCTGCAGAGCAACAGCACCCGGTAGGGGATCTTCAGGGCCACAAGGATTGCTTCGGCATGAGAGCGAATCTCCTCAAGCGCTGCATAAGAGGCTTCTGGTCGGGTAAACTTTACCATCTCCACCTTGTTGAACTGGTGCACCCTGAGGAACCCGCGTGTATCCTTGCCATAACTTCCCGCTTCGCGACGGAAACATGCTGAATAGGCGGTATAAGAGATTGGCAGACTTGCGGTTTCGAGCATTTCGCCCCGGTGCAGGTTGGTGACCGGTACCTCAGCGGTCGGGATGGCGTAGAGGTCATCTTCACCGATGTGGTAGACCTGGTCGGCAAATTTCGGCCACTGTCCGGTTCCTTTCAGCGACTCCTGATTGACAAGAAATGGCGGGAAGACCTCGGTATAGCCATGACGTTCGCTATGCGTGTCGAGCATGAAGTTGATCAGGGAGCGTTCCAGACGGGCACCTTTGCCAATGTAGGCTGGAAATCCGGCACCGCTCACCTTGGCGCCGCGCTCGAAGTCGAGAATGCCGAGGGATTTGCCCAGTTCAAGGTGGTTTTTAACCGGGAAGTCAAGGTCGTATGTAAAGGTTATCGGCTCTCCGAAAATCTGGTTGTCGGCAGCGCTTCGTCCGACCGGAACCGACGGGTGCAGTTTGTTGGGGAGCGCCAGAAGAATATTCTCAATCTCTTCTTCAAGCTTGCTGAGCGCGGTATCCATTCTGGTTATCTCTTCGGACACTGATTTCATCTGGATGATAAGCTCTTCAGATGAGCCTTTGCCGCTCTTTTTTATATCGGCAATCTCTTTTGAAACCTTGTTTCGCAGGGCTTTCTGTTCATCGGAACGCTGTACCAGTTGCTTGCGCTCCTTGTCGAAGGCCAATAACTGGTGAAGTTTCGGCTCTTCCACAGAGAGCTGCCGGTTGTGCAGCATGGCAACAACCTCGTCCGGGTTCTGGCGGATATAGTTGATATCAAGCATGATGGTGAGTCAGAATAGGTTATGCTGAAAGCAGTGACTTGACAATCTGCTGAACTTTGGTGCCGTCAGCTTTTCCTTTGAGCGCTTTCATGGCTTCTGCCATCACTTTGCCCATCTCTTTCATGGAGACAGCGCCTGATTTGGTGATGATATCCTGTATGACGGTCGTTACCTCCTCGTCGGAAACTGGCGCTGGAAGATACTCCTCAAGCACGGCCAACTCTGCCTGCTCAGTTTCCGCGAGATCAAGCCGATTCCCGGCAGTAAACTGCTCAATGGCATCACGCCGTTTTTTTGCGAGACTCACCAGTACCTCCAGTTCCTGCTCTTCTGTCAGCACAGCGGTGCCGCCAACACGGATGGAGACCTCTTTTTCCAGCAGTGCGGCGCGAATGGAGCGTACGGCGTTCAGTCGGGTTTTATCGCCGCTTTTCATCGAATTTTTCAGATCCAGATCTATTTTTTCTTTCAGGCTCATGGTGATGTCGGCTCAAATTTTTTTATAAAGAAGAATCGGAAAATACAGGAAAAAAACCTGCTTTCCCACAACACAAGAGCTTTTGCCTTGTTCATTCATTGATGTCGCCGCACACCGGCCTGAAGACAAGTTCCTCTACAGATGTTCGTTGCGGCAGGAGATAGGCGTTGACAAGGGGGCCGGAAATATCTTCAGGCATCATCATTGTCGCTTTCATCTCTTTCGGGACATCTCCCCACATGGGAGTATAGACTGCGCCAGGCATGACATTGGTAATTCTGACATTGCATGTTTTTGCGTATAACCGCATCGCTTCAACCAGTCCTTTCTGTCCAAACTTTGACATGGAGTAGATGGAAGAGCTCTTGAATGCTATTTCTGCGGCAACAGAGGTTATAAAAAAAATGTGCCCCGATTTATTCTTTTCCATGACAGGAAAGACTTTCTGTGTCAGAAAAAAAGTGCCCTTCAGGTTTGTCGATATCGTATAGTCAAAATCTTCCTCGGTCAGTTCGGTCAGTGGTTTGAACCTGCCAACCCCGGCATTGTTCACAAGACAGTCAATCGTGCCGTGGCGCTCAAGCGTGCTACTGACGAGCTTGTCAATCTGTGCGGTGTCGGCAATGTCCGCCTGAACGATATCTGCATCTGCACCGTAAGAACGGCATTTGGTTGCGACAGCCTCAAGATCTGAAAGCGTTCTGGAAACAAGGATCAGTACTGGATTAAAGTTGTTCTGCGTTTCGGCTGCGCGAGCAAAGTCAATGGCAATAGCCTTGCCGATTCCTTTGCCCGCGCCGGTTATGATGATGATGTGTTTCATATTTTTTAAGATAGTTGACAATTCTACTCCAGCCTGCGGCAGCATAAGAAAAAAAGGGGTACGGTTTCCTTTTAAATCCCGGAGGGGGAGAGGATATTTTTGTTCATTTTTCTGCTATCCAGTCGGAGCAGAGTTTCAAGGTACTGAATCAGGATGCCGAAGTGGATTTTGATTTCGACGAAACCGG
This sequence comes from uncultured Chlorobiaceae bacterium, assembly GCA_903937835.1. Lineage (GTDB taxonomy): Bacteria > Bacteroidota > Chlorobiia > Chlorobiales > Chlorobiaceae > Chlorobium. The sequence goes on from CAJAAV010000246.1 coordinate 2,696, forward strand.
GAAAGGATTGCAGGCAAAGAATGTTTGTGAAATTTCTCAGGGCGGATCAGCAAATGTTCCACCTGTTCAGGTGTCGTTCGCTTAGAGATCGTTATCAGAGCAGGGAGCTTTCCCGAAAGCTGAACCAATCTGTTTTTCCGATAATAATGTGGTCCAGCAGGTCGATCTGGATGACTGTGCTTGCCTTTTTCAGGAGTTCCGTAACCTGCTTGTCGGCATTGCTTGGTTCAACGTCTCCTGAAGGGTGGTTATGCACGAGTATTATGGCGTGAGAACTCTCCTTGATTGCGGCTTTGAATACCTCTCTTGGATGAATGAGGGCGGCGTTGAGCGTTCCTACAGAAACGAGTTCAGTTTTGATGATCTGGTTTTTGGTGTTCAGGTGCAAAACGAAGAGGTGCTCCTTTGTTTCATCAGGGATACGGCCATCCATGTATTCAAAAATATCTCTTGCCGCCTGGATTTTTTTATTGTGGTTTCGGGTGTAGTGCAACCGTTTGTTCAATTCAAAAATAGCGACGATTTGCATGGCTTTAGTCTCTCCGATTCCCTTGATTTCCTGAAGTTCCCCGATGGTTATATTGACCAGCTTCTCAAGAGTGAACCGGGCGATAATTTCGTTACAGGTATCAACAATATTGAGATTTCTGGAACCGAAGCGCAGGATGATTGCCAGCAGTTCGGCCGGACTGAGTGAGGATGGGCCGCTGCTGATAAACCTCTCTCTCGGTCGGTTTTCAGGATCCAAATCATGGAGTCGCATTAGTTCTTTTTTTATTGAAATTGCCGGATAATTGCGATAACACTGTGTAAAAAAAACGTACTACCTGAGTTTACAAAAAAAGAGCGAGAAGAGAGCAAGTTTTTTTTAGTCGCTTTCAAAGTCAGCCCAATTGTTCGGTGTCTCATACCAGCGGAGCTGTTTAAGCTTGACGCCTTCAGGCAAGTGGGGGCAGATCTGGTTAAACGCCCATTTGGCAAGGCATTCAGCCGTTGGAGGTTCATCAGTTACCAGAACCCTGGAATTGCGTTTTATGATAAAGTCAAGATCTTCATGATCATCTTTCCATACCGCGAAGCCGTGATCAAGCTTGTCGTGAATGTGTTCCACCATGATCTCTTTTAAAAACTTGAAATCCATCACCATTCCCTCTTCACTGTCACCTTTGCGCTGAATCAGCTTGCCATCTACGGTGGCGACAACCACTCCGCGATGGCCGTGCAGTTGATTACAAAAAGAAAAGCTGTTTGGAAGTGTATGGCCGTAATCGATCTCTATTTTTCGTGAAATGCGCATGTTTACAATGATTATCAGTTACCGGGTTCCCCTGTCGGCAGTGGGTAGCAAAGTGTACGCAAAAAATTATTGGTTCACGAATTTCCGCGTTCTTGTCAATCGCGCTGCCAGAAGCTCAACCAAATATATATTTCCGCTAAAAACTTTTTATTGCCTGGGCATAGATCATGGGGCTCTCGGCGGGGGTGCTTGCTCCCGAAATTTTCCATGCGGCTGTCGATTGCAGGCTGTAGTTTTTGGTATCAAACCATTTTACACCAAATCCTGCGCCGGTCAGGTTGCTGGTGTTATTACCGGCATCGGGAAGGGGGTTGTTATGAAGAGCAGCATAACCGTGGTCAATAAAAGCGGAGAGTTCCAGTTTTCCCGGGAGTTCCCCGGTTGACTCAAAAAGATAGCGCAGCTCAGCGGTCGCTACAATACCTTTATCGGCGCAGGACTCACTTGTTTGCCATGCACGTACCGCGCTGGGTCCGGTCAGTGCGAGTTGTTCTGAGCTGTTCAGATTTTTATTGCTCCACTGCCCATAAGCGCCAGCATAAAGAATCCAGCCTTGAGAAATTGTCTGGGTACGGGCAAGACTCATGTTCAGTTTGGCATAAGCGCCATTGGTGTGCAATCCTTGTGCTGCCTGGTCTCTTGAGAGTGTTTCGGCATCATTCAGACACAATCGCCCTCTGATAACACCAAGGGAGAGTGAGGTGAAACCACCGCCCAGAATGTTATCCATTTGTATGCCGGTAAGCCCTGTCTGACAAGATGCCGAAAGACGTTGATTGCAGGATTGTGCACTTTCAATTCGATCGTCCAGCATTTTGCCTTCTCCGGCAAGTGTTGCATTCAGGATAAGATTTCTGTTTCGTATGATTGGATGGGTAAGGGAAAAAATCAGGTTGTGGGCATCGCCGTGTGCATGCAATGCCTTGAAGAGTCCACCCATCTGATAGGTGACGTAGTTGTAGTTGAATCCGATTTTTGTTCCATAAGGGGTCACTGGTATTGTATAGCCGGTTTGCACATTCTGCAGGTCACCGATTGTTGAACTCTGTAAGCGCAGGGTAAACTGGTCACCAAGATGAAGAGGAGAATAAAGCTCCATGCAACCGCTGATGTGATTGGCTCCTGTTGCTTCGTTTCCATAGTTGTCAATGTTCACTGAAAAGCTGCTGGGTTTGCCTTCAATGACTTCAAGAGTTGCTTTTGTTGTGCCGGGTCTTGAGCCTGGTTCCAGCAGGATGCGTGAAGAGATATTGGGCAGTTCGTTGGTTCTCATGACCATGGAGGTAAGGGAGCCGGTTTCAAGAGGCTGGTCTGAGGGTACCTGATTGGCATAATATTCCAGAAGAGATTTCTGTGTTCTCGTTGTTGCAGGCGTTGTTTCAACGCGGATTGTTTCCATGACGCCTTCAATAACGTCAATGACAAGAGGAGTGCCAGGTGTCAGCGTTTGAGGGGGAAAAAAGGCGGATGCAAGAAAATACCCTTTTTTTCGGTAGGCGTTGGTGATTGTGGAGGCTGCGTTATCCAGTTCAGCGAGCGTCAGTTCCTCTCCTTTATAATCCGCCATAAGCGCAGAAAGCTCACTGTCTGAAAAAAGGGTGTTACCGGTAAAGGTAAAACCCGCAACTTTGATGCGGGTACTCCCCGGGTTTCGTTTCTCCGTTCCAATATGTTTTTGATGATCAGGTGGAGCTTGCCGTGGCATAACAGTGGGGGAGGCAGCACTTTCCTTGAGAAGTCGGCCGGCATCAGGCAGATTAGCAGCGAAAGTGGTGCCGGCCGTAAAGGCTGAGATGAAGAGGAGTATGCTCAATGATGCCGTCATAAAAGATTCCATAAATGTCAATAGACAATGCGTAAACTCAGACCTGGACAGACATTTTTATCCGATTTTGACCAGTACGACTGTCAATACTTCGCCACCAAACTGGTCCTTGGCGATAATTTCGACCCGATATTCCCCTGCGGCCTCTTTTGGCGGTGTTCCGCTTATGATCTTCCTCTCAGCATCAATCGACATCCATGACGGTATGGATGAGCCATTAACCGAGGCCACTTCAAGAGAGATAACTGCCTCCGGGTTGCTGTGATTGAACATGCTCATCGGTAGTGAAAAAAGAAAGAATTTTTCTGCAGGTTCGGGCACTTCTATTGCGTTGACTGCAATAAAACTGCCATTTGATGCGTTACTCGACTGGCTTGCGAAAGTGAGTTCGGATCCTGTTGTTGACTGATCACCATCGTTCCTGTCGTCTATGGCGAGCAAATCGGTGGTGAATTTCACGGGTTCAGATATTTGGGAGGTCATGCCGGGAGAGTAGTCAGGATTGACATAGATCTCTTTGACAGCACTGAATGTTTGACTCAGCCTGAGTGCTTGCTGTTGACTGCTGCTTTGAGCGTCAGCTTGCCAGGTCAACATTGGATCGACGTCACCGTATATTTTGGAGAGAGCATTGGCCGAAATGTTTATCGGGCGTTTGGTAAGAGAGAAGGCATTATTATCGGTGACAAAGGCAATGTTGTAGTTGCCAGCCTTGCTTCCAGAGCCGAGGTTGATATCGTAACTGCCGACATTGGATCCTGTCTGCCGACTCAGGAGGCCAGTGATGTCGCTCAATGCGTCACTCACCGTTACGCTGCCGAGACTGCCACTGGTGATGGTGACCTGCAAGGCCGGATCCGGTTCACCGTAGGTTGTGCTTGCCGCAGTAGCGATCAACGTCATCGGGCGCTGATTGATGGTCAGGTTGGCTCCTGTGTAGTTGATTTTATAGTTGCTGTTGCTCAGTGTGTTCTGGGCGATTGCGTAGTTGCTCACATTTTCTCCTTCTGCCCGGCTGAGCTCGCCGCTGATGCTGTCACCCGAAAGAAGACCACGTCCGCTGCTTTGCTTTTCGGCTGACCAGGTGAGTGCTGGATCGGAGTCACCATAAGTTTTGTTGAGAGCACTGGCTGAAATAGTGATTGGTCTCTGGGTGACAGAGAAGGCATTGTTGTCGGTCACAAAGGCAATGTTGTAGTTGCCAGCCTTGCTTCCAGAGCCGGGGTTAATGTCGTAACTGCCGACATTCGAACCTGTCTGCCGACTCAGGATGCCAGTGACATCGGTCAACGCATCACTGACGGTCATACTGCCGAGACTGCCATTGGTGATGGTGATCTCCAGTGCAGGATCCAGCTCACCATAGATCATGCTTGTATTTTTGGCACTCAAGGTAATCGGGCGCTGATTGATGGTCAGGTTGGCGCCTGTGTAGTTAATGGCATAGTTGGTGTTGTTCAGCGTGTTCAGAGTGATCGCATAGCTGCCGATATCCTCTCCCGGCATTCGAGCGAGTTCACCGCTGAAGATGTCACCTGCGATGAGACCGCGTCCATTACTTTGGGTCTCAGTATCCCAGGTCAATGGCGGGTCGTTCTCATCATAGGTTTTGTTCTGATCATCTGCGGAAATATCGATCGGCAGGGGTTTAACGGTATAGGGGAGTCCATTGCCTGCAGCAAAGGTGAATCCGCTGCTGCTTGATAAACCACTGGTATAGTTAATAGTGTAATTGCCTGTGGTTGACGTTGTTGTCGGAACACCACTGACCATCATGGCGCCTGTCAAGCCGATATTTTCAGCATTATCCTCATTATCTGAAAATCCTGTCAGGGTATAACTGTACGTGGCATCTGGCGGATCTCCATAATAACTGCTGGTTTTGCCACTGGCCAGTGTCGTGTTGACGGAAAGCTGCCCAGGAACACTGGTGTAGATGAACCCGTTGCCGGATTCACTGACGTTTAGTGGAGCATAGCTGGTATAGGATGCGTTGAAGTTACGGAAGTCAGATGTCAGCGGGCCTTTGATGGTTGAGGCTGGATTTGCTGAATAGACCAGCCATCGCGCGGTTCCGGCAGTTGAGAGTATTACTGCGGCACTGTTGTTGAAATCTTTGCCTGCCAGAACGATGCTGCTGCCGCTGGTTGCGCTTGCCGCAAGAGTGCCCGCAGCGAGGGTGATGCCTGATCCTGCTGTTGTGCCGTAGTTTACTGCGCTGATGCTGCCGGCAGAGATAGTGCGCAGAGTGATGTCACCACTCTCACTGTTGGTGCGTCCTGCTCCATCCCGAAGTTCGATGGTAACGTTACCTGTCCCGGCGTTGATAGTTGTTCCTGCAGCCATGGTGATGACGGCGTTGCCTGCCGATCGCCAGGCTTCAGCGACTCCGTTTGCCTGGGTATCATTGGAAACAAGTGTCAGGTTTCCGCTGTCGGTCGTGATATTGGCGTTGATCAGTATGCTTTTTCCTGCATAAAGTTCGAGATTACCGCCATTAGCAATTGGGTTTTCAGTGATGATGGCCGAATTGACGGTGAGGTTGTTGTTGGCCTTCAGCATGACATTGTCACCTGCATTGAGCAGCTTGGTAATCTGGTTTGGAGTGAAGGTGTTGTCCGTGCCTGAATTAGAGCTGTAACCTTCCTGAAGCAAAGACTCTTGCACGACTTGAGGTGTCAGAATCTCCACTTTGCCGATATTTTTTGACCAGTTCATGGAACTGACCACGAAACTGCCGTTCATGCTGCCCACCATGAGAGGTGTGATACCGCCGGAACTCAGTTGATCATCTTTACTGGAACCCATAAAGCTGTTGGTTGTGCTTACCGCACCGACGAGACCGCCGTGTCCATTTCCCAGGCTTACGGATCCAGCATTGGAAAGAGAGCCATTGTCCATCGTTGAGGAGCCCGTCACATAGTTGCTGTTTGGCAGTGCCACCGTTATGGCGCCTGCCTGATCACCGGTTTTGGAGCCGACCAGACTGTTGGTAGCGCTTATCTCTCCCGGCGTTCCGCCAAGCCCTTTTCCCCAGGTTACGGCTCCTGCATTGACCGCCGACCCCTTGTCCCATCCGCTGGATGACACCACATAATTACCATTCTTCAAAGCAGTTATTCTGTTTGAGCCGGAGTTATCTGATCCGGCGAAGTCATTTTTGGTTGAGCCAACCAGACTGTTGGCGATGCTTATTGTTCCGACCGTGCCCCCGTCTCCATTTCCCCAGGTTACAGCGCCAGCCTCGGTGGCGGTTCCATTGTCCCAATTTGGAGACCCAACAACGAAGTTCCCGTTCGAGAGAGGTGTTATGTTGTAGACCGAGCCGTCATTTGTGGTAGAACCAATGAGGCTGTTGGTCTCGCTTATCGCCCCGATGGTGTCGCCAGCCCCATTTCCCCAGGTTACCGCCCCGACATCGACGGTGCTCCCATTGTCCCAATGTGATGAGCCGACCACGTAGTTCCCATTTGTCAGGGCTGCGATAGTGTATGATATTCCATCATTGGCCGACGAACCGAACAGGCTGTTGGTTGTGCTTATCGTTCCGACAGTGCCGATTGTACCATCTCCCCAGGTTATGGCACCCGCATTAACCACTGCGCCCTTGTCCCAATTGGGAGCCCCGACCACGTAGTTGCCATTTGTCAGGGCTATTACCGTCGATGACAAACCATCACCGGCGGCAGAACCGAACAGGCTGTTGGCTGTGCTGACCAATCCGGCAGTGCCAATTGCTCCATCACCCCAGGTTACCGCACCGGTGTCGATAGTTGTTCCATTATTCCAGTTCGGCGAATTAACCACGTAATTTCCGTTGACCAGCGCGGTTACCGTCGTACCGACCTGGTCATTGGTTGTCGAACCGACCAGACTGTTGGATGCACTGATTGTTCCGACCGTGCCACCAAGCCCATTTCCCCAGGTCACCGCGCCAGCATCGGTGGTGCTCCCATTCCAAAGCGGTGAGCTAATCACGTAGTTTCCATTCGTCAGGGCAGTGACGGTGCCAACATTATCACCACTTTTGGAGCCGATCAGGCTGTTTGCGGCACTTATTGCTCCGACGGTGCCGCCCGCTCCATTCCCCCAGGTTACTGCGCCAACGTTGGTTGTAGACCCATTGTCCCAAAACGATGACGAGAGGACGTAGCTGCCGTTTGTTAATGCGGTTACTTTCGATGAAACGCCATCACTTGCCTTTGAGCCGACCAGGCTGTTGGCTGCGTTTATCACCCCAACCGTACCAGTGGCTCCATTTCCCCAGGTTACGGCACCAGCATTAACAGCAGCGTCATTATCCCAGGATGGCGAGTCGATAACATAGTTTCCGTTTGTGAGCGTTGTCAGAGTAGAGAGATCTCCATCATTGAGCGCAGAACCGATAAGGCTGTTTGTTTCGGAGACGCTCCCACTGACGCCTGTTGTTCCATCGATCCAGGTTATGGCGCCAACACTTGCTATGTCTGCGTTTGACCATTTCCGTGTGATGGTGACCGCATTGGTATTGCCCGTCAAAGCGGTCACTTTTTCACCAACAAAATCATAGGCGCTTGAACCGCTCAGCATTGAAAGCAGTGTGCCATCAGGTTTATAGAGTCTGACAGCTCCGGCATCGGTTGCAACAAAATCATCCAGGGGGCTGGCAACAATAATATTGCCGTTCAGGAGTTCGACAAGGTTGCCGGAGCCATGCTGGTCACCTTCTGCCGGATTGGCATCAGGCAGCGAAATGAGGGAGAAGAGAGAGCTTGTGGTATTGGCGTCAATGGTGATGTTCCGTGGATCGATCAGCAGCAGTCCGTTTTCGCCGTATGGTGAGGCCATGGTGATTTGGCCGCTCATGGCAAGGTTTTCGTGTCCCGACACCTCGACCTCTCCGCCATTGCCGCTGTTTGTTCCTCCCCTGGCCTCAATGGCACCAGCGAAATCGGTTGACTGATCCGACCAGACCACAACAGTGCCGCCGTTGCCGTTGTCGAGAGCGTTGGCGTTCAGCTTGCTGCTCTTTGTAATAACGGTGGTTGTTGCATTGGCAAGCGAGACGTTGTTGCCTTGCCAGCCACCACCAATGAGGATGCTTCCTCCTCCTGATGGGCCATCAGCCGCAACGCGGGCGCCTGCAAGAAGCGTTTGTGGTGCAGTGATGGCGATCTGGCCGCCTTGTTTCGAGCTGCCGCTTGCGCTGATGCTCCCGGAGAGGTACAGGTTTTCTTCTGCCTGGATGCGGATGCTGCCGCCACTGGCGCCATCAGCGGTCATCCGGCTGTCGGCAGTTTGCTCAATGCTGCCTGTCGCCTTAATGCTTATGGCGCCACCTCTGTCGATGCCGTCAGCATTCAATATGCCAGAATCGACAAGATTTTTTGCACTGGCGTTGATGACAGAAGAGGTGAGCGTGCCGGTGTTGATGATGGCGTCTCCTTCGATGACGATTTTTCCATCGCGTTCTGTCATGCTGCCTGCACGTATCTTGCCACTGTTATTCACCACCGAGCCAAGCAGCTCATTGGCTGCAGAAGCGCTTATGATTACAGCGCCTCCGTCAGCTTCTATTACTCCGTTGTTCGTGATCTGGGCGTTATATGCGCTCTGGTCAACCTTTATTGTTACAAGGCCGCAAGCATCCAGGCCAAGGGTAATTCCAGCGCCGGCACCAAGGCCGGTTGAGCCTTTGGTGGTGATAATGCTTCCTGTGTTTGTAATATTGTTCCCGAGCAGAGCGATGAAGGCACCGCTCAAATAACCCTGGTTTATAACGGAAGCTGTTCTGCCGTTCTTAAAAAATGTGTATTTTCCGGCGAGGAAGTCGTTGTCGTTGATGGCGAGTGTAGAGGCCACCAGTCCACCGACGTTCACGCTTGCGCCGGGAGCAAACAGCATGCCGTTCGGGTTTACCAGAAAGACCCTGCCGTTTGCTGTAAGAGTACCAAAAATTCCTGAAGGATCATTGCCCAATACCCGGTTGAGCAGGGTGGACGCGATGGCAGGCTGAGTAATGTTGACGGCTTCTCCCTTGCCGATACCGAACGAGTTCCAGTTGATGATAGCATGGTTGCTCTCCTGTCCTATCAGCATTGTCGTGGATGATGGTGTGCTGATGGTGGCCTGCCCGGCAGCGACATGTCCGTCGGCAGGTAAAGCAAAAGCTCTGCTTCCGGTAAGCAATGATTGTGTTACAACGACGGCGATAATGAAGGAATCCCTGGTGTTGAAGCAGATATGGCGAAAAGTGCTCTTCATTGCAATGAATGTTAAAATTTTAGCTCAGACTTTTTATAATCAGACTAATACTTTATTATTGCGTCTAAAATTATCACCTTATTTACGTAATTTCTACGTAAAATAAAAAAATAAAGCTGGAAATCGTTTTACCTGCTGGTCGTGACATTACATGGAGTAAAATTTTTAAGGTTTAC
>CAJAAV010000247.1 GCA_903937835.1 uncultured Chlorobiaceae bacterium
ACAGCTCGCTTAAGATCGCCCCTAAGAATTTCATTCTCGATACATTTAGGCAGAAATAAGTCGATGGCGATAACGCCATCAATTTCGCGATTTTCCAGCAACAAGGCCAACATTTTTAATAGATGTGATTTACCGGAACCAAAAAAGCCGGAGATCCAAACACCGTTAGCGCCTTCATAATTATTGTAAGCATCCAGAAATGATTCCAGACGTTGTTCAACCTCATTGGTTAATACGTATTCTTCAATTTCAAGGCGAAGACTGGCTTCATCATCGGCTTTAATAACCCCTTCAATCGGGCGATCAACCGGTTTTTTAAAAATGCTCTTGAGAATCATCCTGTTTTTTTCGTTTATGCTTCGCAATGAGAGATGTCAAACGCCCGATAGTATTTGTCGTCATGCAGCTTTCCGAAAAGATTGAGTGAAGCGCCTGATTCTTCACAATGCTGATAGGTGCCTGGAAAAAAAATGACTGTAGGTCTTTCTTTTGCCGAACTTTGCAGGTTGTTCAGGACGTTATGTGACCGGATATAGGGAAATACCGCCCCCACCCCGGTAAGAAAGAGCACGTCAAAATCGTTCGCAGCAAGTTTTTTCGCTATGGCTGGCACAAGGTTAGCCTCCGGGTCCAGCACTCCCTAAAGCAACTCATTAAGCTCTTCCCTGGAAACGGATTGCTCCATATCAAGAATTTGCTCCCAGATTCCGCGCTCTTTGAGTATCTCAATGGAGAGATCATACAGATTAATATCCAACACCTTGACGCCAATATGTTCAAGTCGATTAACAAGCTGCCGTTGCAGTCGCTCCATTTCCACAGACTCTTCAGGGGGGTATGCGCAGACGTAAAATGGAATCTCGCCGTTCAGAGCTCTTTTTTCCAGAAAACGACGACCTGAAACGACATTGAATAAATGCTGCAATCGCTCATTCATTGGCTTTTTTCCACTATCCGCACTCATTGGGCACTCCACTTGATATCGGATTCAAAGAGCGGGAAAACAAAAACATCTCTTCGTTTTTCACGAGGTATGGCTGCCAGAAGCCGTTGACTCAACATTGACGCATTGATGGTGTTTCTCTCTGTCAGCAGATCAGCTTCCCGCAATATTTTGAACAAGACCTGACGCAGCTTGTTTTTGGTCGTTGGCTGTATCTCTTCAAGTTCAGGATGCCACTCCGACTTTTTATTAATAAAGAAATCGAACTCTACGTACTGAAGATCTTGCTTCATGCCGATATAGCGCTCCCGAATAACCTCTTCCGCAAATTCAGCAACAAAGCGGTAGCGACGGCAAACCGCGATCCATAGCAGGTATTTCTGCTCCTGCGTGCTTCCATAAATCAGCAAATCCAGCTCACTCTGTTCAAGAGTTTCCAGTCTTGAGATAATTTCACGGCATTGACGCTTCGACGTATTGAGGGTTCTTGACTGTAACAGATTTTCAGAAAGAACTTGATCTCGCACTCGATCCCAGTCATTGACTTCTGCAAACAGCGAGGCAAGAATAAGAGACTCCCGATGAAAGAGACCGCCTGTGGTAAAAGAGAGGTTGTACGTATCTTTCTTCATCATGCAACAGGTTCACTGTAATGATAGAATTGTGTAGAATATACAAATATAGTGCGCATCATGAATGGATAACAGGAAAGCTGATCATGGAATAGCCGCAACATTTCACAGGTTCAAGAATATCCTGGTCAACCAGATTGATCTGATAGTCTGCGATTTATAGTACACCCTGCTTCTCTGTGAGGTACTTCCAGTACTTCATCGGCATGTTTGATTTCTGCAGGCGGGCGTTTTTTCGATCAGGAATGGCGATGGTTTTAAAAAAGGTCTGCCACATTGCCTGAACCTTTTTTTCGTCGTCTGAGAGAGCGGGAGTGGTGAACTGTTCGATGCTTCCGAACTGAAGGGCACCGTTGCTCCAACGGGCGGCGGTGCGGCGTTTGACGTCGTAGAGAAACCAGTGCTGCGCTCTGAGCCTGGTACGGAAATGGTATGCGAGAGGGTGGATAATGTTGTGATCCGGCTCCATTCTTGCAAGGTATGCTCCATCCCTGAGTTTTTCAAACCGCAAAAGCCCCTTCATGCGGTGCAGCTCCCTTCCTGCTTTTTTGGCAATAGAGACAATTTCTTGTACCGCCGAATGGGTGAGGTAGCCATTGACCTTGTCGCCATGCGTGAAGGCAAGCGAAATGTAGTGGAGAAGACTGGTTTCCATCCCCTCCTTTTCGGCAAGCATAAAGGAATAGATGGTGTATGCTGCATCAGGCGCCTGCTTGCGAAGGCGGAAAAAAAGGGATTCAGCTTGAGTTGCATCGGTACCGATAAAGAAACCATCTTCGAAAAGGGTATCCTCACGCTCCGCCAGAGCAACATTTTGCGGGTCGCGCTCCTCTTCAAGAATCCATGCAATGGCTGACAGAAGGCCGTCGGCTGTGCCGTCGTAAAGGTATCGATTCATAGCCATCATGCGTAGAGACTTGGAAAAACAAGCTGTCGGGGAGGTGGCGCCCCGATCCCTTCACCAAGCAGCAGTTGCTGCCGGATAAGAGCAGGCGTCCGATCATGTTTTTCAAAACTCCGGCCAGAACTACTTGTAATAAAATATTTTGCCCGTTTCATCACTACCCCGATTTTTTTCATTCCTTCGGGTGTAATTGCTGAAAAACGCCGTGCGGCGATAATTCGTTTGGCAGAGGTGACGCCAATACCCGGTACGCGCAGCAGCGTGAGGTAGTCTGCACGGTTAATCTCTACCGGAAAAAATTCAGGATGGCGCAGGGCCCATGCTGTCTTGGGATCGAATGTTTCATCGAGATTCGGGAGTTCATCCGAAAGAATCTCTTCAGCGGAAAAGCCGTAGAAGCGCAGGAGCCAGTCGGCCTGGTAGAGACGGTGTTCTCGGAGCAATGGAGGGGCCGCCAGCACGGGAAGACGGTTATCGGCACTGACTGGCACGTAAGCAGAGTAGTAAACGCGCTTGAGATTCATTTTCTTGTAGAGCCCTTGAGAGAGACGTAAAATCTGAAAGTCGTTTTCAGGGCTGGCGCCGATAATCATCTGGGTACTTTGGCCTGCCGGGGCAAACCGGGGAGCACGACGGTCAGCTTTGCGCTCAACAAGACTGGAGGTTATCTCTCGGCCAATGAGCGCCATAGGCTCAAGAATGGAATCTTTATGCTTCTGGGGGGCAAGCCGCTGGAGCGAAACCTGTGAAGGCAGCTCAATATTAACACTGATACGGTCGGCATACAGTCCGGCTTTGCGCACCAGTTCACTGCTGCAACCGGGGATGATTTTAAGATGAATGTAGCCGCCAAAATGCTCTTCAGTACGGAGTGCTTCAACAACCCGGACCATCCGTTCCATGGTAACATCGGGGCTCTGCATGACGGCTGAACTTAAAAAGAGCCCTTCAATGTAGTTGCGACGATAGAAGTCAAGGGTAAGATTGACCACCTCTCGGGCGGTGAAGGAGGCCCGCTCAACAGAATTGGTTGAGCGATTCACACAGTAGGCACAGTCATAAAGACAATCGTTGGAGAGCAGGATTTTCAGAAGTGAGATGCACCGGCCATCATCCGACCAGGAGTGACAAATGCCACTCTGCGAAGTGTTGCCGGTTCCGCATGAGGAAGCTTCACGTTTGCTTCCACTTGATGCACACGAAGCATCGTAACGAGCAGCGCCAGAAAGAATCTGTAATTTCGCCAGGATATCCATGAGAGGAATATACAGAACGGGAAGAAAAAAAGAGAGGCAACAGAGTCGGCGTAGCGGGATTCGAACCCACGACCCCTTCCACCCCAAGGAAGTGCGCTACCAGGCTGCGCTATACGCCGATGTTCGTGTAAAAGGTAGTGATAATAAAAAAATCCCTGAATTATATATAATTTTTTTTTGAAGTCTCCGACTTTTTACCCTCCTGCCGAAAGGTTTATTTGGCTCCATCCCATTCTGGCATGAGAAGTTATTCACATTTTCACTGTTGATAACCTTTTAACAGCACATCCAGGTAACTGATACTGAAAAGGTAAGAGCAACCAGCAAAAAAAAGATAAATCGTTTCATTATAATCGGTTAATAAAAAATGATTGCAGGTATAAGATGCCAGTCAAAGCACGCATCAGACAATGAATCAACAAGTTATCAACAAATTGCAAACATTTTCAAGCGTCCCTCTTCCGGCCGAACCGGTGCTTCAGGTACTCAATAACAGGTGGCACAAGAGAGAATGCAATAATGGCAAATATCAGCAGCTTGAAATTATGCTGCACAATCGGAAGCTGTCCAAATAAGTAACCACTGTAGTTAAACAGCCCAACCCAAAGCAGTGCACCGACAACATTGAAGAGGATAAACTTTCTGTACGGCATGACGCCAATACCCGCCACGAAAGGAGCAAAGGTTCTGATAATGGGCACAAAGCGCGCAATGATAATCGTCTTGCCACCGTATTTTTCAAAAAAACCATTGGTTTTGACAAGTTGCCCGGTATTGAGAAAACGTGAATTCTTATTCTGAAATACTTTTGGCCCGATCTTGTGCCCTATCTGGTAGTTCAGGGTATCACCAAGCACTGCCGCCGTGAAAAAAAGCAGAAAGAGCAAGTGAGGGTTGAGCGAGGAACCCTGCATGGATGCAAGCGAACCTGCAGCAAAAAGGAGGGAATCACCCGGAAGAAACGGGGTGACAACAAGCCCGGTTTCGCAGAAGATAATGAGAAAAAGAATCCCGTAAAGCCAGAGACCATACTCTGCCGCAAGAAACTGAAGATGTGTATCAATATGAAGAATAAAATCGACAAGAAAAGAGAGAAGAGCAGGAAGTGAATAGTCCATTGTGCGTTGCTGTTGAAAATGAAATCCCTCTGTTTACCTGGTCAATGTAGTCATTGCG
>CAJAAV010000248.1 GCA_903937835.1 uncultured Chlorobiaceae bacterium
CTTACTTCACCAATGCTAATCAGGCCGACGTTAAAGGGATGGAAACAGTCCACATCCTTTTCGGGAAGAATGGAGCGCAAACCCTTGCTGCTTATGTTGCAGAGGGCGACTTGATCATAGATTTAGCCTGGAATATCGACTGTTGCGAGATTCTCCAATGGTGTCATGATCATGATGTACTCTATATAAATACCTCGGTAGAGGTCTGGGATCCTTATGAAGGGGCTGTGAAACAGCATCCTACCGAAAGAACTCTCTACTGGCGGCATATGAACATTCGCCGCATGACTTCAAAATGGCAGAAAAAAGGTGTAACCGCCGTATTGGAGCATGGAGCCAATCCCGGATTGATATCGCATTTTACCAAAGAAGGGTTGCTTGACATTGCCAATGCAGTCATTGCCCAGAACAAGGTCAGCCACGATCAAGCCCAAATTATTAAAGAGCTGGCTGAAAAAAGAATTTTCAATGAACTGGCTATGGAGCTTGGCGTAAAAGTGATTCACTGCTCTGAAAGGGATACTCAAATTTCGGATGTTCCAAAACAGGTTGACGAGTTTGTCAATACCTGGAGTGTCGAGGGATTCCGGGAAGAGGGTATGACAACTGCAGAAATGGGTTGGGGGACACATGAAAAAGAGCTTCCAAAATTTGCCTTTACCCATCAGGAAGGACCGCAAAACCAGATTTGTCTTGCCAGAATGGGGATGAATACCTGGGTGCGATCATGGGTGCCTGATTATAATATCAACGGAATGGTCGTCCGGCATGGCGAAGCTTTTACGATTTCCGAATATCTCTCTGTCTATAAAGATGGGCAAGCTATTTACCGTCCAACGGTTCATTACGCCTATTGTCCGAGTGATGCCGCCATTATTTCTCTTCATGAGTTGCGTGGTTATGATTACCGTCTTCAGCCCAACTTCAGGATTATGAATGATGAAATCATCAAGGGTTCGGATATTCTTGGTGCATTATTGATGGGGCATGCTTTTAATTCCTGGTGGACAGGCTCTAACCTGAGCATAGAGCAATCCAGAGCACTGGTACCTCATCAGAATGCGACCACTGTGCAGGTGGCAATATCCGTAGTTGCTGCCTGTATGTGGATGATAGAAAATCCTGAGAAAGGTGTTGTTGTACCAGATAATATCGATCATGAGTATATTCTCGGAATTGCAAAGCCCTGGCTTGGCAACTTCATATCAAAAGCTTCCGATTGGACGCCTTTAACAAACAATACCAACCATTTCCCAGACTTTAACATTCTTGATATTGATGAAACGGATCCCTGGCAGTTCAAAAACTTCCTTATTCCCGAAACCAATTTATCCAATTTAAAAAGGACAGGCCTGATGGTAGTTGAAAATTTAAAACAATTGGCTTTGGAGCATGGCACACCCTTGTTTGTGGTAGACCACGACGTTTTGCGTGCCAATTACCGTGAGTTTAAGCAGCATCTTCCAAGGGTACAGGCATATTTCGCTGTTAAAGCAAACTCAGCCAAAGAAATCGTTAAAACCTTCTATGATGCTGGCGCAAGCTTTGACGTTGCATCAATGCCGGAGTTTCTTACTGTTTATGAAAATATTAAAAGCCTTACCCCTGAAGAGCAACAGAATTTTATCTGGGATAAAATCATCTATGCAAATCCGATAAAGCCAATACCCACGTTAAAGGAGCTCGACCAGTATAAACCGCTGGTCACTTTTGATAATGAAGATGAACTAGTGAAAATCGCTACCTATGCACCGAACGCGGGTCTTGTTTTACGAATAAAAGTGCCTAATACTGGAGCGATGGTGGAGCTCTCTTCCAAATTTGGAGCAGATCCTGGAGAAGCAGTTGATCTTATAGAAAAAGCGTTTAAGAGAGGGCTGGTGGTTGAAGGTTTAAGCTTCCATGTCGGTAGTCAATGCACAAATTTCCAGAATTATGTTCAAGCCCTTAATCTGGCATCAAATATTTTCAAGGAGTCGTGGGAAAGAGGGTATAAGGAGGTAAAAATTCTTGATATTGGCGGCGGCTTTCCCGCTCCTTATGACAAAAATGTAAGACCTTTTGCTGAGCTTGCCGTAATGCTCAATTCGGAATTTGACAGGCTTTTTCCGCCCGACATTGAAATCATAGCCGAACCAGGAAGATTTTTAGTGGCAACTGCCGCATGGGTTGTGATGGAGATTATTGGCAAAGCGTATCGTGAAGGTAAAAAATGTTATTACGTCAATGACGGGGTTTATCATACCTTTTCAGGGATTATTTTTGATCACTGCGAGTATCTTATAAAATCCTTCAAGGAGGGCAATGAGAATGTGTGTGCGGTTTATGGCCCCACCTGCGATGCTCTCGACACCATCACGATGGCCAATCTTTTGCCCATAGACCTTTCGATAGGAGATCTCCTCTACAGTGAAAATATTGGAGCCTACAGTCACGCGTCATCAACTCACTTTAATGGATTTCCTCCTGCAAAGGTGCTGCATATAAATAGATAGTTTATTTGTGCAGGTTCCGGGAGTTGATAATTTCAACCCTGGTTTGGACGATTGATTTTTAAGTTGCTGCAGAGAGCTCATTCAACATGATTTTTTTGCAGCGACTTTAAAAAACTTTCTTTTTCCAGCTCTGATTATTTTTGGCTCACTGAAAAGTTCAATGTTCTCGGTGAAATCTTCTATTTTTCTCTCATCAACAGTCACTGATTTTTGCTGAATCATACGGCGAGCATCACTTCTTGACGCAGCAGCTCCAAGGGTAACCAGAAGCTCTATTATTGGAATGGATTGCAGGTCAATTTCAAGGAGCTCAATGTTGTCGGGCGCTTTTTTATGAACAAAGAGCTGATCGAAGTGGTGCTCAGCGCCCTCTGCCTCTTCATGAGAAAAATAGGATGCCACAATTTCCCTTGCCAAGGCTCGTTTGGCTCCTCTCGGGTTTTCATTGATTTGCCCGAGAATTTCGATGACAGCAGATTCTGTCTGTGGCAGCAAAAGTTTTGTATACGTTTCAATGAGTGTATCTGGAATGGAGAGAGCTTTGCCATACATGTCGGCAGGGGAGTCATTGAAACAGATCGCATTGCCGAGTGATTTCGACATTTTTTCTCCACCTGCTGTGCCCACAAGCAGCGGCATTGTAATGCAGACCTGTGGCGTTATTCCATACTCCCGTTGCAGATCTCTTCCGACCAGGAGGTTAAATTTTTGGTCGGTTCCGCCCAGTTCAACATCATTTTTCAGGTGTACCGAATCCATTCCCTGGGCAAGGGGATAGAGGAACTCATGAATGGAAATGGGTTCTTGTGCACGATATCTCCGCTCAAAGTCGTCACGTTCAAGCATCCGTGCGACGGTGTAGTGGCTTGAGAGGCGGACGACATCAGCAAATGTCATGGCTCCAAGCCAGTCGGAGTTGTAACAGATGGTTGTTTTTTGCGGGTCGAGAATCTTTGAAGCCTGTTCAAAGTAGCTTTTTCCGTTTTCCCGAGCCTCTTCGGCTGAAAGCTGCGGCCTCGTCTTGCTTTTTCCGGAAGGGTCGCCGATCATTGCGGTAAAGTCGCCGATAATCAGAATAGCCTGATGGCCAAGATTCTGGAACTCACGAAGTTTTCGAAGTACAACCGAGTGCCCGAGATGCAGGTCAGGGCGCGACGGATCGGCACCGAGCTTTATGCGCAGCGGCTGGCCTGTTTTCAGGCTCTGAAGAAGTTTTTGTTCAAGTTCGTCTACGCTGATAATTTCTACAATATTGCCAACAATAATATCAAGCTGCTCCTGTACGGCTGGAAAACCCATCGATTCCCTGTTTTTTTTGTTTTAGTATTGCTTTTTGATCTGCTCCATCTGTCGCTGGTTCTCCCGCTTCTTGATCGTTTCGCGCTTGTCGTAGAGCTTTTTGCCTTTGGCTATTGCAAGGTCAATTTTCAGAAGACCCTTATCGTTGAAAAATGCCTTCAAGGGTACCAGAGTAAGCCCTTTTTCATTGATCCTGGTCTGAATTTTCTGAATCTCCTTTTTATGCAGCAGGAGTTTGCGGCTTCGTTTTGCTTCAATCATCTCCATACGGTTGTGCTCGTAGGGGGTGATCTGCATGTTTTCCAGCCATACCTCATTATGGTGAATGATAGCAAAGCTGTCACTCAGGCTGGCTTGTCCGAGGCGTACCGATTTTACCTCGCTGCCAAAGAGCTGGATACCGGTAACGATGGTATCGAGAATTTCAAACTCGAATCTTGCCTTTCTGTTCTGAATGGCCTTGACGTATTCCTGATGATGTTGCTTTTTCGTCACTGTGACCTTTATTGGGTTTCAGTTTCCAGATATGCGGCAGGAATAATATTTCCGATATTGAGTACCAGAAAGGGATCCAGATATTTTTTTATCCGTACCATATCCCGTATGCCGCGTTCATGATACATTTCGACAAGATATTCTGCCTTGAGCTTCCCTATACCGTGCTCGGCGGAGAGTGTTCCTCCCAACGCAAGAGCCTTGCTGATAAATTCCCGATAAAGACTCTTTGCCTGTAAAAACTCCTCCCTGTTCCGGGGCAGGATGTTCAGATGCACATGACCATTGCCGATATGACCAAAAATAATATAGACAAAGCCCAGTTTTTCGCAAGTGCTCCTGTAAAAATCAAAGAGTTCACGGAATCTTCCTTCAGGCACAGCCATGTCGGTACTGATTTTGCTCTCCTGTTGTTTGCTGAGCCATTCGTTGACCAGAAGCGGCAAGGAGTGACGAAACTCCCGCAACTTTGCCTGATCGTTACGATCAAGCGCCATCCATGATTGGTCAATCATGGCATTGCAGGCTTCCATCTCTTCGAGGAGTTTTTCAAGGTCATTTTCTTCAGTTTCCAGTGTTGTCTCCTGCTCGAAGAAAATTGCGCCTTCACTTCCGGCAGGTACTTTTGGATATTTTTCTGCAAGAAATGCAAGTGAATTTTTGTCAAAAAACTCTATTGCCCGTGGTAAAAAAGCATGTTCCCGCTCTTTAAGCAGGCAGCTAAACCTGAACAGATCGTCGAGGTCTCTGAAGTAGACAAGAGAGGAGATAACGGCTTTCGGAAGGGGAATCAGCATAAGATCGGCTTCGGCAATAATGCCGAGTGTTCCTTCAGAGCCGATAAAGAGGTCGATGAGGTCCATTCCCTCCTCAGAAAAGTATCCAGCATTGTGTTTTGATGTTTCAGGCATAGAGTACTGCGGTCTCTGGAAGGTAATCTCACCGGATAAAGGAAGGCTGAGGCGGAATATCCCGTCTTTGTCGGCCATACAGCTTCCTCGTGAAAGATCAAGCACATCACCCTGTGGAAGGACGATAAGGATTCTTGAGATATGCTTTCTGGTGGCGCCATACTTGAAACTTCTTGCTCCCGAAGAGTTATTTGCGATTGTGCTTCCGATAAAACAGAGCTTTTCAGTCGGATCCGGGGGATAAAACCAGCCACTCGGCTCAACTTTTTTCTGGACGGAATCAAGAAGTGCTCCGGCCTGTACGGTCATGTATGCCTTTTCGCTGGCGTATGGTACCGGTTCGCCGATCCGGTCAAGTTTCTGCATGGAAATAACATAATCTCCAAGCGGGATTCTTCCTCCAGTCGTTCCGGTTCCGTTTCCGGCAACGGTAAAGCGATGGTGCTCCTTAGCTGCTCCCTTGAGAAGTTCGGCAATTTCAGTGACTGTTTCCGGGAAAAAAACTCCCGGAGTATGTCCAGTCTTTAAATTACTGGTATCCTCAAGAAATCCCAGGATTGATGCATGATCATCTTTATAAATCATTCTACAGCTTTACCAGTGTTGTTCTCAATTGTTGCTTCGGCAGCAGGTTCTGCTCCCTTAACAGGTTTTTCAGGCGGAACGTCCGGTAACGTGCTTTCTGCAGGGCCGGGCTGCTCTGCGGCGGCCTCGGAGTGCTTTATTCTTTGTGAGGCGGAGGAAACAGGTATTGCTCCCCCTTTGATATAGTATTTTATAAGTTCACGGGCAATCGGTGCTGAAATGGCGCCGCCGAAACCAGCATTTTCGACAAGCACTGCCAAAGCAATTTTCGGATTCTCCACCGGTGCAAAGGCAATAAACCAGGCATGATCTTTGCCATGGGGATTTTGTGCCGTTCCGGTTTTTCCGGCCACTGTGACACCAGGGACATTTGCAAGCGTTCCGGTGCCTTGAAGCACGACACCTCTCATGCCGTCATGAATAAGATTGAACGTTGTTTGTGAAACCGGAAGCTGCTGTTTTGCATAGGTGAACGGTATATATTTACCGGTTCCTGTATCTCGGTATCCGTTGACGATATGAGGCTGGAAGAGAATTCCATTGTTTGCCAGAGCGGCAGCATAAACAGCAAGCTGCACTGGCGTTGTGCCAAGCTCTCCCTGGCCAATGGCAAGGCTGACCAGATATCCTTTCGTCCATTTGTTCTCACCATAACGTTCATCGTAATAGTCGGCTGATGGAAGAAGCCCAGCTCTCTCGCTTGGCAGATCAATACCTGTTTTTTCTCCAAACCCGAACATAGCGCCGTATTTCGTCCAATTTTCAAACCCGACGTTAAAAATAAGATTATAAAAATAGACATTGGATGAAACAGTAATGGCATTTCTCATATCAACCCATCCGTGCCCCTTGCCTTCATTGCTGAGAAATCGCCTGTGCCCGTATATGAAAACGCCGTTATCAAGTATTTTTTTTTCCGGATCAATACTTTTTTTCTCCAGCGCGGCCATAGCCAGAATCATTTTATAAACTGATCCGGGTGGATAAACTGCCTGAATTGTACGATTAAAAAGCGGTTTTTGCGGAGAGGTCAGAATATCGTTCCATCCTTTGCGATCTGTAGCACCGTTGAAAATATCAAGATCATAGTCAGGAGCGCTGGCAAGGGCCAGGACGCCTCCGGTCGAAGGGTCAAGAGCTACAACGGCCCCGGATTTTCCGGTTTTTTTCAGCAGTTGTTCGGCAAGCTGCTGCAGCCCCCCGTCAATGGAGAGGTAGAGATCATCGCCCTTAATGGAAGAGATGTCGCTTTGTCCCTTATCGAATTTCCCGGCATATTTGCCTCGGGGAGTAACCATTTCAAACCGGGCACCTTTCTGTCCTCTCAGCCGTTCTTCATATAACTTTTCCAGTCCGCTGAATCCGATTTTGTCGTCCAGGGTGTAACCCTGATCGGCCAGCTCCTCAAGTTTTTCTTTCGGTATGGAACGCAAATAGCCGAAAAGATGGGCGCCGTGGAGCGAATCAGGATACATTCTTTTATTATCAGTATCAATAAGCACCCCTGGAAGTTGCCAGAGATTTTCGCTCAGCCTTGCTATTGCAATGGCGTTCAGGTTGCGGCTGAGGGTCACTGCCGAAAATCGGTTGAACGCATATCCCTTTCTGATTGCCTCAGCCAGTTCATTTTGTGGTTTTTGTATAAGCCAGGCAAGGTAACCGGTTTTGGTTATCCCGAACTCAGAAGGAATGACTTTTACGGTATAGAGTGGCTGATTGTCGACAATGACGACTCCCTTTCTGTCGATCATCCGTCCTCTTGGAGGCTGAACCCATATCCTGCGAATACTATTTGTGGTCAAAATTGACCCAAGCTGTTGAAAATTAAGAATTTGAAGATAAAAAAGTCTGGCGGACAGCAGCGTAAAAACAGCTATAACCAAAAGTGTTATTCTCGTTGAGCGTCGCTGAGGTTTATCCATCGTTCAGTCGGCAAATGATTTTTTCAAAAAGAACCAGTGCAGGATAACAGCAAGGATAACGGTTAAAAGAGCTTCAAGGAGGCCAAGCACAACTATCCGGTAACCCGGTAAAAGCCCAAGAGGATTATATCCTGTGGCGAGAACGGCGTTACCACAGAAGCTGGCAACGACAACGGCACTATAAAACCTTCTGATTTTTTGTTTTGCCGTTGCATGACTGTCTTCCGGGATATGGAAATAACCGGCGATAAAACCTTCGACAGTTCTTGAAAGCATATTCAACCCCATGTTTCCAGATAAAATGCCTGTCAGGATGCCTATCACAAACCCAAAACTTGTGCTGCTTCTCTTTCCGACTGTTACTGCAAGAAAAGCCAGAAAAATCGTAATAACATCAGGGCTGACATTAAAGAACGTCAAGCGATTCAAGCCAAACTCCTGAACCAACACTGAACCAACGCAGAGTAAAATTAGAGAGACCGAGAAAGCTTTTGTCACAACTCAGTGTTTGAAATTAAGGGAACTGCTCATAAAGTGTACTGTCTGTGGTGATCTTGACTTTTTCCGGTTCTATTTTCAGTGGAGCAATCAGTACCTGGGTCAGGGATGAAAAATCAACAGCAAGCCGGACGTCGACCGTATAAAACAGTTTATCAGGTGTTATGCGTACAACTCTTCCGACCGGAATACCGCGTATTGAAAATGTGCTGAAGTCTGAGGTGACCATCTTTTCGTTAAGCTTGAGATGGCTGCTTATTGGAATATGTTCCACCTGGGCGATGAACTCCTTGCCTCCGTTCCAACTGAGGAGGCCCATGCAATTGGATGAGTCTGATACTACGCTGACCTTGAAATCAGTGTTGATAACAGGCATTACCTTCGCGTAGTGTTCGGATACAAAGGTTACTCTCCCTACCAGCCCTTCCGGCACCAGAACAGTCATGTCTTTTTGGATTCCATTTTTCCATCCGGCATTGATCAGCAGCATATTTTCACGAACGCTGAATTTGCGGTCAACAACCCTTGCCATGATATACCCGGAAGGGTTGAATGTTGTGTCAGCCAGTATTTTTCTGCGGTTCCGTTCATCGTCAGCCGCAGTTTCAACGTTCAGTACTCTGGTAAGCAGGTCAGTGTTTACCCGCATCAGCCGTTCGTTTTCTTTATTCAGACTAAACAGATAGGTGAGATTCATCAGTTTTTCGTTGATGACCGCGCTGAATTCCAGTCCGCTGGTGTGCAAATTTGTCAGCACCTTGTCATTCTGAAGCTTCATGAAAAGAACTGAGATACCGCAGTATATCAAAAAAAGCAGGTAGGTATTATACTTAGAAAAAAAGATGAAAAACTTCCGCACGGTTCATATTCCGGTTTTTTTATTACATTTTCTTCATCAAATAACAAGGGGAGCGCGGTCAAAAAGTGAAGAGAAAACCCCATACTCAGAACTCAAATATAATAAACTTTTTGTTCCGTATTTGTTCCGCTGTTTTTCCGTAAGTATTTATACTTCCTTTCCTCATCCTGAGACGGGAAAGCTGACGCGGTTTCACAAACCTGGCATGTGCCAGCTTCCGTTTACTGCTGTAAAATTCTTCAATGTATTCAAACAGGCTGTGTCGGGACTCTTCTTGCGCTCAATAGTGTTCAGTACAAACCAATTCAGTTTTCATGGTTTTGAAAAAGGTGTAAAGTTCGGTGGCTCGCTGCTTACCGTTATGTTAGTCTTGGGTACGTC
>CAJAAV010000249.1 GCA_903937835.1 uncultured Chlorobiaceae bacterium
CTGG
Organism: uncultured Chlorobiaceae bacterium; assembly: GCA_903937835.1. Taxonomy (GTDB): domain Bacteria; phylum Bacteroidota; class Chlorobiia; order Chlorobiales; family Chlorobiaceae; genus Chlorobium. The sequence goes on from CAJAAV010000249.1 coordinate 5, forward strand.
CTGTCATCACTGCGTCTATTCCTAACCTTGAAGAGTGGGAATACGATTACAAACGAAGGAGGAGACGATGAACTGCATGTATTGTAGCGGGAATATGGAACGGGGGATTGCACCCTTTCATACCGACAGGAAAGGCTATCACATCACGTTAGACAGAATTCCTGCATGGGTATGCGCCCAGTGTGGCGAAGTCTCTTTTGATGAACCCGAAGTTGAAGCCATTCAAGAAGTCCTCTGCACCCTAGATCAGCGGACTGAAAAGATGGCGAAATCCGCTTGAGGACAAAATGCGTTCAACCTGTACGAAAAGGATAATGGCAGAAATATGAAAACAGTCCCTGTCGCCGAAATTCGCTCAAATCTCTCAGCACTCCTGAGGGAAGTCGAATCTGGAAATGAAATCGGTATTTCGTTTGGTTCCATGCGACAGACGATCGCTGTCATTGTTCCAATCGCTGAGTACAAAAGAATCAAAGAGAGAAAACTCGGCTCTTTGGCCGGGAAAGTGAACGTTGAGTTCCGGGACGATTGGAAAATGTCGGACGAGGAATTCTTGAACTCATGAAGATATTGCTTGATATACACTATCTGATTTGCCTTCTTGAATCGCCAAACACATTCTTGTCATTGTTTTCTGTTTTGGGCAGATGTGTTTTGATCGCCTGAGATTGTTTGTTATACTGCGAGGTCAAGTTATTTTGACAGTGTGCTGTTCAATGGTTGATGTATAGCGAAGTACGAACAATCCAGACTCTGTTTCTGTGTTGGAATGGAGGCTCATCCGCTGGTCTGGCTCTGCGGACTGCTGAAATCAACGCACCAGATCATATTTCGTTGTTCGAGAAGGTATATTTACTGCGGTTGAGCAATTCTGAATGTTACATTAAACTTCATATTTCCATTGGAGGAAGCTATGTACCAAAACAACTATACGGCCATAATAAAACAAGATAATGACTGCTGGATAGGCTGGATAGAAGAAGTGCCTGGAGTTAATTGCCAGGAATACTCGAAAGAAGAGCTGTTAATAAGCCTTAAAATTACCTTGGAAGAACTTCTTGAATTGAACAGGGAAGATGCTATTGGCTTCGCTGGGAAAAATTATCAAGAGGAACTTGTTTGTGTATGAAGCGACAAGAATTTATCAAATATCTGCGATTACAAGGTTGTGAATTTTCCAGAGAAGGTGGATGTCATTCATGGTGGATAAATCGGGCGTTAAATACACGTCAAACCCTTCCCAAAGCTCCCAGCGCCCCAACCACCCACTCAAACCCGATCCTCTCCTGCTCCAGCCGTATGTGACTACCCAGCTCATCCCGCCGCAACAGATCGTAAAGTGCACTCTCTTCACCCGTCAGGCGCGTGAGCGCACCAGTTTCGGGAGATGGTTCAACGCCCCAAAGCGCTTGATGCTCAATCAGCGTCTCCCGATCCATCAGAAGGGAAGCCACGTGGGGAAAGTACCCGCGCAACTGGTTGAGGATGGCGAAACCGTGGGTGTCAATGTCTCCCCAGTAGTGGATAACGCGGTCACGCAGCCACTCGACTGATGCCAAATTCTCGAAACCATAGCCAGCTCCAAAAATCACCATTGCCTCGGAAACATCGGGGAAGGCGAGAAAGTTGATTTCATTCTCGGTGATAAAGACCCTGGTAACAGGCAGCTCCAGCCGGGCAAAGGTTGCCTGCGTCACTGTGATATCCTGATCGCTCTCCGTCAAGAACAGCGCCAGTGCAGGGTCGAGGATTCGGAAGCGCACCCGCAGGGGTTTATCCTGAAAGCCATAACGGCGGCAGAATCCTCCAACGCCAACCGCCGTTGCATCAATCTCCGCAGGAGGAAGGACGAGATCGAAGAGTTCCCCAAGCACGCCACGGTGCCCTTCGATGAATTTGCTGTGTACGCCGGGCAGGTCGATCTGGCGCAGGTAGATGGCCGGTTGAGGATGTGTGAGACGCCAGGCGACAATGGAGAGGATGCGGGGCCACTCATCTGCCAGTTCGAGGGCGCGCAGGGGGCGTTTTGCGAGCCAGGGGAGTAGCGCTGGTTGCCCGTTGCGGGTGAGTTTGACCATGTCGGCAAACTGCCTGGCTTCTTGCCGCTTGCCAATCAGACCGAGGGCATCGTCCAGCGTGTCGATCCAGATTTCTGCCGGAAGTTCATTGGCTCCCAGAATGCGGTGGTTGATGCTACGCCAGACAATCCTGTACTGTTTTGCTGCGCCGGAGAGTCGTGCAATCCAGTCGCGCACTTGGGTAAAAGAGTCGCTTAACTCTCTGGAGTCGGGCCCTTTCAGCGTCAGGCGACGGGGAAAAACCGATTCGCCGCCAATCAGGGAGGAGAGGATGATGCCCCGATCCCAGAGTTTCTGCACCTGGGCCTTGAGTTCTGCGGGGGTTGTCCAGATCATTCCAGCGCCTTCTCTTTTTCGGCGCGATACTCTTCGATGGTCAGGTTGCGCAACACCGAGCAGCGACCCTCCTGATTGTGGACAAAGCCGACACTGGAGACGAAGGGCTCGATGATGTGGATTTTCTGCAACGGTGTAACGATCAGCAGTTGCAGGTTGAGCTGGGCGAAGAGTTGCAGGCCGTACTGCGCCGATTCGTCGGAGCCGCGTCCGAAAGCCTCGTCAATAACCACAAATCGGAAGGAGCGTGAGCGCACGGCACCCCACTCCAGTCCGAACTGGTAGGCAAGGCTGGCGGCAAGCACCGTGTAGGCGAGCTTCTCCTTCTGCCCTCCTGATTTGCCCCCCGAATCGGCGTAGTGTTCGTGTTCGCTGTCATCTTCGCGCCACCGTTCGCTGGCGGCAAAGACGAACCAGTTGCGCACATCGGTCACTTTGGCTGTCCAGCGCCGGTCGAGGTCGGCATAAGCTTCACGGCCCTGGAAGCGATCGATGATGCGCCGCACCTGGAGGAATTTGGCTTCCGAATATTGCGCGTCGTCCGATCCGGTCAGCGAGCCTTCGGTGCAGGCACGCAGCTCCGACTGAAAGTCACGGATGTCGGCATCGAGGTTCATCTGTGCTTCGAGGGTGATGTACCGACCCGCATTGAAGTCGATCTGCGTGAGCGATTCATTGAGGCGGGTAATGCGCTCCTTGATGGTCTCACGTTCACGGGCAAGTTGCGACTGAAAATTGGCCACCTCACGGATGGTGTTCTCGTTGAGCAGATCCTTGAACCGCCCCTCAAAGCGCGGCAGATCGTCGGCCCGGAGTTGCTCAAACATTGAACGATACTCTTTTCCTGCGGCAATGTTGACATCCACCTCGCGGGTCTCCAGTTTCCACTCCTCCTTGTACTCGGTCATCGCCCTGATGATCTTTTCGCCCAGTCGGGAGAGCTTCCTCTCCTCGCTGTCGATCTTAACCTGCACCCAGTCACGCATCTCCCGCTCGCGATTGTCGCACGATTCAACCGTCAGCGACTGATCGCCAAAAGCCTCTTGGCGCATGAGCTGGAGCGCGGGGAAACGAGTGGCAACTTCCGCCCCCGCTTCAGCCAGCAGCGCGGCTGTCTGCTGCTGCAACTCCGTGATACCGCTGATTTTCTGCTCGATTTTGGACCGTTTATCTTTTCTGTCGTCAAGCAACCGCTCCGTCTCATGCAGCTCCTGCTCCAGCACGGCAAGCTGCTCGGTCAGGGTTTGCAGGATATTGGAGGTGGCTTGGAGGTCGCGCTTTTCAGTCTCCAGCCTGGCGATGGCAACGGCGAGCGGCTGCCAGTCGAGATCGCTGAAATCGGGATACTCGTCAAGCTTGGAGAGGATGGTCAGCCGATCCTTGAGCGTTTTCTGCTCTTGCTGCAAGCTGCTGATTCTACCTGCCAGTTTGGTCAGCTCGCTTTGCAGCTCCTTGGCATCCTCTTCATAGGCTGCAATTTTGGCGGCATTGCTCCACCCCAGTACGTAGCGGGTGCGATCGTCAAGGCGGTGGCGGTCATCCTTTTCGTGCCGTTCGCCCGGCGACTTGATCTGTCCGGCCTGGGTGATGGCTTTTTTCTCCCTCCGAAACTCCTCCTGTGTTGTGCAGCAGACCAGATCGAAACGATGGGCCACCTCCCGTTCGAGCCAGTCATAATAGGGAGAATCGCCTTTGATGGCGAGCTTGCGGCTGAGGGAGGCCGGATGATCGGGCAACTGTTCGCTGCGAGAGAGTTGGCGCACCCGAAAATAGACCAGGCGCCCTTTCAGATTGGTTTGCTCCACCCATTCGGCCACCTTCGGGTAGTGATGGTCAGGCACCAGCAGCGAGAGGCCGAAGTTGCGGAGCACCCGTTCAATGGCTCCTTCCCAGAGCAGCTCTCCCTCCTGAACCTGAAGCAACTCGCCAGCAAAGGGCATCTCAATCTCCGGCAGATTCAGCGCTTTGCAGAGCGAACGGCGCATGGCAATCTGTTTTTCATCAATATTGCTCATGCGGGCTTTCAGGCTCTTGATCTCCGCGCTCAACTGCTCATGATCCTGACGCCGCTGCGTAAAGAGAACTCCCGCCTCATTGAGGTCGTTTTGTATCCGCACTTCAGCCTCAGCAGTTGCCTCGTGCATGGCTGCATGTCCGGCACGCTGCTGATAAAACTCCTCGTCGCTGGTTGCTGGATGCTCCCCAAGCTGGCTGGCAAGTTTTCCATATCGGGTTGCCTTCTGGTTGCGCCGTTCAAGCTCTTGCTGATGTTGCCGAATCTCTAAGGCGATACTCTCAATCCGGTCGCCGCCGTTTTCAGCGATGGTTCGGCGCAGCTCGCGATCACGTCCCTGCAGGGTGCGCCGCTCTCCGTCCAGACGCTCAATGACGATCTGGTGACGGCTCAGCTCCTCATGCAGCGAGGCATGGCGTTTGTCGAGCAGTTCGAGTTTGAGGGAGGCGAACCAGGGGCGAAGGCAGTCGCGAGAGCCCCGCAGCTCTTCCGATCGGAGCGCCATAGCGTGGTGATTGTCGCAATCTGCCACCAGTGGACCCAGCATCTCTATCTGCCGCTTTGCTTTGAGAACCGCTTCGTGCGCCCGGTTGAGATCTTCGAAATGCTGGATAAGGGCTGCAATGCGCGGCTCGACCGTGAAGGGCTCAAGCATGTGAAGGCGCACAAAATCGGTAAGGTTGCCCACCGACTTGAGCGAGACGGTTTGATGAAACAGCTCCAGCGCCTGCTCATTCTCAATCCCGAAGCGTCGCCGGAACCAGGCTCCATAGGGTGGAAAGCTCTCAAACAGCTCAACACCAGCACCGCGAAGACGTTTGCGCAGTGTCGAAATTTCGGTGCCGAACGATGAAAAATCGGTGGCGATGGAGAGGTCGCCCTCATAGGCGGCATAAATGCGGGCAGGCTGTGCGGCATCCTTCATCCAGAAAATTTGTGCCAGGGTCACCGTTTTGTCGTACCCTTCGTTATGAAAGACGCCAAGGATGACCGAATAACTGTTGGATTCGCGAAGGGCGACCGGCTTGGCACCGCCTCCGAGGTTCTCCTGCCGCTCCGACTTGAAGTAGCCCAGCACGTAGGAGCGCAGGGTGCGTTCACGGTTGTCGGCACCTGCCGCCTTGTTGTAGGCAATGCGCTGGCTTGGCACCAGGAGGGTAGTCACGGCATCGACTAATGTCGATTTTCCGGAGCCGATATCTCCCGTGAGGAGGGCGTTTTTCCCGCCCAGTTTGAGCGTCCAGACCCTGCCGTCGAAGGTGCCCCAGTTGAATATTTCAAGCCGTTGCAAGCGAAAACCCGCCAGACGGTCATCAGCAATAAATCCCATTTCAAGCGATTCACTCATCGTCTTTCTCCATCAGTTTTACCGGTCGCTGCAAGGTATTTGTCAAGCTGGTTATCTTTTTTGCTGGCTCTTTTACATCTTTTCGATTGAGATTGGTGAGTAATGGCATCATCAACATCAGCCTTCTCGTTTGGGTGCAGCCGCTTGTATGCTCGCCTGAAAAGAGTGCTTTGATGAACCTGAATGTCGTTATTCATCAAGAACGATTTCCTTCCGGGACGAATGGTGTCGAGAGCGACTTTTCCTCTGCCCGTGCAACCAGGGTATCCCGAACAAAATCGATAGGCAAATCTGGATTGTCGAGAGCCGTCCGTCCGATCATCGCCCAAAACTCAATCTGCCCGGCAATGGTGCGATGCTCAGCCTTGGCCTGTGCTCTTGCCTGACCATATAAGGTATCATCTATTCGTACTGGCATTCCCATAATTTTCACTTTTGGATAGTTGTGTGCAGTCATGAAAAAAAACATTTCATAGAAAGAGCTTGTTTGAAAAATTGGTGTATCACCCCAGCATGTTAATAAAATGATCAAAGGGAGGGAAAACCCTACCCTCGAAACCATTTCAAAACTTGAAGCTGCCCTTGAAATTTCGCTTTTGATGTTTTTTTACCAGCGAGAGATACAGAAACCGAAATTGTGCAAACTTATATGCCGAAGCACAAAACCATGCTGACAACGACAAAAAAACAGTAGCTGTGTCACTCTCAACAAAACCACCACGAAAAGGTGCGTCCCGCTTAAGCGCAATGTCAGGCAGCTTTGGGTGTAAATTGGGGTTTTCGTGGGGGCCGAGAGACAAGCTTTTTCTCAGGTTGGTTCTGACGTTTAACAATATCATCAAAGATAGCCTCGGGGTCATGGTTAAACTTCTCCGCGTATTCTTCTCGAAGCTCACGAGTTTCTTTTACTATTGGGTCTTGCCACATAAAATTAGCCCTCCATAAGTTCTTGTGGTGTACAAATTATTGGTGGTTCATAGCCGAATTCTCTACACAGAAATTCGATTTTAGGGCGCATAATAGCATTAGCGATGTGAGTGCAATTCCAGGTAAGCAGATATTCCATCCCATGCACTGCCGCAACTGCAATATGGTAAGCGTCGATTTCAGCTTTAACTGGCAACGAACCCTTATAAATTAATATCTTACCAAGTCTTCGAACGTCTTCGACTGTCGTAAGTTCTGGAATATCTTCAAGAACGGTCATGCGACGGTTTGCAGCGTCAGGGTTACCGAAACTCGCTTCGGTCAAGACAAATTCAGAAACATACAAATCGAAGAGAGGACGACGGGTTTCCCACCATTCAATAGTTGTGTTTTGATTTGCAGCTACACGAATGTCATTACTTGGTCTTGATGTTAAATAGCTGACAATTGAGGTTTCTATATAAACTGTTTGTTTCAAGAATGGCCCCTTCAAATCTGTTTAATGTTCCTCGTGATCAGGCGATAAAGCCTATACATGGTATAAAGCCCGATGCGGACTGTAGATTGGGATGAAGTTAAAGATTTTTCTCCGTTTTTCTGTGGATTTTCCTTTTCCCGCTCCTGCTTGAATGCCTTCGAGTGACAACTTGATAATGGACTCACAACAAAAATAGCATAAATTATCGCAAGGAACGGTTAACTGCAATCGTTATCACGAAACACTCAACGCTGAACACTGAATTACCATGCCGAGCATAGCCTTTTTCTTTGGTATTTCGATCTTACATGTACATGGATGATCATGAAAAGCCTCATTGTCACGCAATGCAATGGCGATTATGCAGGATCGTTCAGTCTGGAGAGCGGCGACTTATGCGCTGGCCAGATGCCAGTAGCACAACTTAGGAAAATAAAAAACTTTATTTTGAGAAACCAGGAGGAATTCATGGCAAAGTGGAATGAACTCACTTCTTGAAACACCATGGATACAGGTTGTGGAGGTGATGCCACTTTCAGGACAAAGATTGAAAGTCCGGCTCACCAATGACAAGGAGTTGACCCTGAATCTCGAACCATTGATACAGAGTCGCGATGCCTACTGGCGCCTGTGTCAGGAGAGGTATTTTCGGCAGGTTAGTATTGATCCAATTGGCGGTATCTGCTGGCCCGAAGGTGAAGACCTGGCTCCTGACGGGCTGGAACGTTACCTATAGCAATACGAGCGGCTTACTTGAGCAATAGCCAGCGATAGAGCGGCATGACCGTAACGGCTATTCCATGATGCTCAAACTCTTCCGATCCGCTGAGTGTGATAATCAGGCCACGGCGCAAACCGAACTTGTTACAGCACTCCGTCAGGCCGCGAAGCTCCCGGTGACGCGTTTTTGCATCGCTGAGGGTTGCTGAAACCTGAATAGCCTCCGTCACATCAAAACCTGTTTTGACAATAAAATCACACTCCGATTTATCCTTGAAAAAGTAGATCTCCTTTTCCCGTCGCTTGAGTTCCAGAAAAACTGCCTGCTCCAGTGCTTTGCCCGTATCGTCCGAAAATTTGAAATCCAGGGCATTCAACAGGCCGGTGTCGATCACATAGACCTTTCTCTCGCCAAGTTCACGATCAACAAGCGAGCTGGAATATTTCCTCAGTATTTGTGTGAGGTATATATTTACGGCAGCTTCAAGGAAATCGTACAACTGGTTCTTGCCGATCTTGAAACCGGATGATTTCAATTCGTTATAGATATTGTTGACCGAAATCTGCTTTGTGGCCGATGAGATGATACGCTTCAGAAAGAATTTCAGCGCAGGGAGGTTTTTGATCTCGTACCGCTCAACCAGGTCACGGTAGATCATGACATTGAAATATTCCTGCAATACTCGGTTTCGCAACGCATCATCATAGCCGATCACCTCAGGAAAACCACCATGCTTGAGATA
>CAJAAV010000250.1 GCA_903937835.1 uncultured Chlorobiaceae bacterium
GTTTCATATATTTGTAATAATTTATTTCTTATCATTCTCATTCTATGACTCATAATTATGTTAGCTTTTAATTTTATATTGTTTAATTGCTATAGGATATATTGCTATAGGCTGTGCTCCCTGAAAGCATTCCTAAACATGAATACATACCCAGTAGCTCTACTGCGGGGTAGTTGATTGCAAGTAATTATCTCTTTTATTAAGCAGTTTATTTTCTTCAATAATGTTTTTGTTTTATTGAGTTCTTGCTTTGGGTTACTGGAAGTATTATTCGTTCAGAAAAAAAGAATGGATCGGTGGCTACACAATGTTTTTTGTGATTTTGATCAGCGATAGGTAAACTGTGGTTCCTCGACTTAATCACTTAAGCTTTTGTACTGGTAATTAACTCACTCTTTCATGTCACGAATACTGACCATTGTCATGATGCTTGTTGTGCTCGCGTTTGGTTTTTTTCTCGGCACCAGGCTTAATGGAAGCAGGGAAGGCCGGTTTGAGAAGCAGAAAAAAATCCTTGAAGCCTATAGCTTGATGAAAGAGTTTTATGTCGATGATGTTAACGGCGACAGTCTTTCTGGTGCTGGTATTCAGGGAATGGCAGAGTATCTGGATCCTCATACCCTATACCTCGAGCCGGAAAAGGTTTCCTATTCGCAGGCGGAGTTCGATGGCAATTTTGATGGTATAGGGGTAGAGTTTGATGTTGTAAATGATTCGCTTCTTGTTGTTACTCCCCTTTCAGGCGGCCCGAGTGCTGCGGTTGGGATCGCTCCCGGCGACCGCATCATCTCGATTGATGCTGTTTCCTCTGTTGGGATTACCCAGCAGGAGGTACTCAAAAAACTTAGAGGGAAGCAGGGAACAACAGTACGATTGAAAATATTCAGGCCTCTCAGCGGCAAGATTTTAGATTTTACCGTCACCAGAGGAAAAATATCCACGTCGAGTATTGATGCTGCTTTTATGCTCGATCATCGCACAGGATATATTCGACTGAGTCGTTTCATTGCGACAACAGCTACTGAGTTTCGCCGGTCGCTCGCTCTTTTGAAACAACAGGGAATGGCGAGGCTCGTGATTGATCTGCGTGGAAATCCTGGAGGTTTTCTTGAGCAGGCTGTTGAGGTTGCCGATGAATTCCTGACCAAAGGCCAGTTGATCGTTTATACAAAAAGCCGCAGGGGTGGCACAGAGAATGAACGTTATGTTGCTAAATCTGGCGATGGTTATGAACATGGGGAGGTAATTGTGCTTATTGATAAAGGAAGTGCTTCAGCATCTGAAATTCTTGCCGGAGCTCTGCAGGACAACAAGAGGGCCGTTGTTGTTGGTGAACTCTCTTTTGGCAAAGGTCTGGTGCAGCGGCAGCTTCCGTTTTCAGACGGTTCAGCCCTTCGGCTGACAGTTTCCCGTTATTACACCCCGTCAGGCCGTCAGATCCAGAGAGTCTACCGTAAGGGCGTTGCTGGTCGCGAACATTATTATAAGGAGGCGATGACCAATATTCTACCCCAAAAACTCTTAAAAAATTCTGATAGTTTACTGTACCTGAGAAACAGCGAAGTTTCCGTCTACAAGACCTCTTCTCTTCCTGTGTTGTTAATGTCACTCAAAGGCAAAACGAAGGGGGAGGAGAAGTTAGATGCACTAAAGGATGCTGGTGGTATTATTCCTGATTTTTGGGTGAGTGGCACGACGTACTCTGATTTTTATCAGGAACTCTATCAGTCTGGTTCTTTTGATGATATAGCGCGGAAGCTTCTTGATGATCCTCGCAGCATGGTTCAGGCATATAAGGGTTCAATTGATCGTTTTATTGTCGATTATTCTGAAGAGAGCCGTTTTGAAGCTCTTGTCATGAAAACCTGCAAGGTAAAAAAGATAGTTTTTGATCGGGCTGATTTTATCCGTGACAGTAGCTACATTGCACAAGCAGTAAAATTGAGGATTGCTCATCAGCTTTTTGGCGCAGAAGGCCAGATAAGGTTTTTTGTGCGGAGTGTTGATCCTGTAGTCAGGATAGCGGAAAAGGTTCCGGTCAGTCAGCCATGAGAGCCGGGAGATAAGGATACGGTATTTTATTTTCAACCCTTAAAACGTTCTTGTTATGTCTATACTTGAAAAAATCAATAATGCAGCCTGCACATTACGATTCA
>CAJAAV010000251.1 GCA_903937835.1 uncultured Chlorobiaceae bacterium
AATACTTTTACTACAATTGCAGCTTTATCAACATCAATATTCGTGCCTATCTCAACATTAAAATCTTCGCCTGTATCAATATCGTCCTGTTGTTCAAATCCAAAGCGCAAAAATCTGAACCCATCAAATCTGATACCTATTTTATTTTTCTCACTCAGCGCTGTCACGCAGCCTCCAATTCAGTTCCTTCATTGTATGGGCAATAACTTTCCGGCATACCATCTTTTCGTACTATAAACTTCCATGATGACTCTGTATGGAATGTTTTTTCAGATTGAACTTTATTGACATCCAGATTAAAATCAACAATATCTTTCCCTAAAGCTACTTCAAATTCAACAATTGTTTTCAAGGTAGGATTGGACCACCCTGCCAACATCCTGCTGACGTAGGACTCTTTTTTCCCCAGTTTTTCAGCCAGCTCACGCTGAGTCATACCTGTTGATTCAAGCAACTCACTAAGCTTAACAGCAAATTCACCCTGCCTCCCGACATATTTTTTGGTAAAGTGCGGTATCTGCTCAACGAACTGTTGAAAGAATGATCTATTCATGATATATCTCCAGATTTAAATGTAAGGTTACCCCTCATGCTCCCGTTATTGTGATCTATTTCGATGTCGCCTGATCTCATGCGCATCATAATCAGCTTATCAAGCTCCTGGAGTTCAGGAACAATATGGCGAAGAGTCATATCTTTTTGAGCGGTTTTAAGACCTCCAGTACCAACATTCAACAAACTCGTAGACCAACGCAAGCAGTATAATCGAATCCGTCCTCTCTTCAGGGCTGCTACGGAATCTGTCCGTGACCCTTCGTTCATTTCAAAAAATTGCTCTCTGAACCCCAAACTATCGGTCATGCTGGAAAGACGCTGAACGATCTCGTAAAAACCTTTCTCTTCACGCAAGAGTTTACTCTGAAGAAACTTCACAAGTTGCGTTTCTTTCTCCCCATCAAACCGAAGCGAGTAGAGTGTGCCCCCATCCCCTTGCTCAACAAGCACTATTTCAACGTCTCGTTTCACTTATAAGTTAAGCTTTCGTGTGAAAAATAAAAAAATATTAGACTTCTTTAATTTCTAAAATAACGCTACATTACCGAAAAAATTTCACAAAAAAAATGCCCCATAGGGGGATGCGTTGGCCAAACTGGCACCAGCTTTCGGTATAGCGATTCGTCTGGATCGCATTCATCGGATTGCCATGCCCGAAAAAAACAGCAGGCATCACCTTACTTCAATCCCTTTATTCACTATTTTGGTTGAACCTTGATCAGTTCGACCTCCAGCGCAATGTTGACCTCATCGCCAACGGCCACACCGCCCATTTCAAGTGCCTTGTTCCAGACAAGTCCGAAATCCTTGCGATTGATGGTTGTAGTTGCCGATGTCCCACTCCTCATGTTGCCCCAGGGATCCTTGCTCTCTTTTGAGAACGGAGCCACATCGAGTGTCGCCTCACGGGTGATACCATGAATGGTAAGGTCGCCCGTAACTTTCAGCGCACCTTTGCCTGCCTTCGTCCATTTTTTCGAAACAAAGCTCATGGTCGGGTATTTGGCGACATCAAAGAAATCGGCACTCCTCAGATGTTCATCCCTCTTCTGAACATTGGTGTTGATGGAAGCCGCATCAACGGTGGCCTCAAGCTTCGATTTCGTGATATCCTTGTCATTGATGTCCACAGACCCGGAGTATTTTTCAAAGCTTCCCTTGACATTCGACACCATGAGATGGCGCACCTTGAATCCCACATTGGAATGGTCAGAATCAATATTCCACTGGGCGGCATGGGCCAGTGCCGGCAAAGCCATGATTGCTACGGTGAGCATAGCTCTGATGATGTTTCTTCTCATATTTGTTCCTTTTTTATGGTTGAGGGGCAGAATGATAGCAAGCCTTCCGTAGCCTACCGGTTACCGCACACGGACCTTGAACTTGTTCATCGAAAGTCAAGATAAATTGAATATTATTCTGCAAAAATATATCACTGGACAGCATGAAGGCATAGTCGGCATATACCTTCATCAAGAAACCGATAGTCAAAACATAAGGAAGAGAAAATCGACTGAACAAGCATAGGTACGTTGGAATTTTTTTATGCAGAAACTGGTTTCTGCTTTTTCTGAATGAGGCAGATCAGTACAAACAATGTTCGACCGACATGTTCGGGTTGTCTTCAACCTGTTGGGGGGATCAATCGCCTGACATCACAGAATTTTGGCACCCGGCTGAATTTGCTTAATATCTCTCTCGATGCAGACAAGTATGCAACCGAATTCCGACAAAAATAACAAGAGAAGCAAAAGAAGAGACAAATGCCAGTTATCACTTTAGACTGGTCTTCTACAGTTGGGGTTGATTTTAGCCCTAAAAAACTCTGTAACTCATTGTTTTTCCTTATCCGATGTTTTGAAAACCTCAAAAAGGTGGTGCCACAGAA
>CAJAAV010000252.1 GCA_903937835.1 uncultured Chlorobiaceae bacterium
GGAGAATTGGCGGCTATGTCGCTTGCTTTAGAAAATTCGCATTGTATTGTTTTGCTTGATGATATGCTTGCTCGTCGAACAGCTCATGCTGCCGGTTTACAGGTTTGGGGTACCCTTAAAGTTTTACTGGAAATGAAAGCGCAAGGACTTGTCAATAGGGTTGAGCCGTATGTCAATCGTTTGACTGATGCGGGAATGTGGGTTTCAGATGTTGTGAAGCGTCGGATTCTTGTGTTAGCAGGGGAGTAGAGATCCAAAACCGCTCCACCAACAATAAAACCCAAACACCCAAGCGCACTTTGAAGAGCCATCACACCATAATCCACGGCGACAGCCGACAGATGAACCTCCTCGCTGACAGGTCGGTGCATCTTGTTGTCACCTCGCCACCCTACTGGCAGCTCAAGGACTACGGGACAGAGAACCAGATCGGCTTTCACGAGAGTTACGAGAGCTATATCAACAACCTGAACCTTGTCTGGAACGAATGCGAGAGGGTGCTGCTCCAAAGCCCACCAAAGAGCAGAAAGAGAGTTCAGCCATGACCACCGAAGAGTGGAACACCTACTTCTCGGGCCACTGGAACTTTGCCGGGGCAAAACAGGAGGGGCATCTCGCCTATCTGACTGAAAAAATCAAAGGAAAGCGTATCTTCCCGAAGTATGACAAGCTGAAACTTCACGAAGAAAACAGGCTGCTCTGCTACCTCTATCTGGAGAGCAAGACCTTTGTCAATGCGCATCTGATCAAAAGCGGGCTGGTCGGGGTTGACAAAGGCTATGAGTACAGGTACAGGGGGAAGTTTTTGGAGATGGGTGAGCTTGTTCAGAGTTGAAATGGGCAGCGTTTATTGCATAAAGCAGTAAAAATGGGTGCCACGATTTGTGTTTATGGAAGCGCCAGCAAAGAGAGTAATCAAACCATAAGACTATATTTTGGGGTATATCAGCCCATTATAAAATGGATGTCGCTCTCTCAATCTGGTCAAGATTGCTTCGTCATCACCAGGAGTGATACCTTGAAATGTGGATTTAAAGGTTTCTATCGATTGTAACTCAGAAGTGCGTAATTGACCTGTATCTATGCTTGGAGCACCCCTTACCTCGATCAAGTATTGTGATCCATAGATCAAGGAAAATATTTGTTTAGTGCGCTCTACATGATAGCGACTTGTAATGACCAAAATAGATGTCCATCGGTTTGTTACGGCATGATTACGTTTGGTGAAAAACGCGTCACCAACAGTGTCTCGCGAATCTCTGTCGGTTATTATCGAATCGAACGGAATGCCACAATTTACTGCGTATGCACTCATGGCATCAGCAACGGAAATAAGGGAATCCGCTCGGTAAGCCCATCCGCATGTTACAAGAAAAGGCGCTTCGTTGTTCAGGAATGCATTAATACCGGTGTCCATGCGTGCACGTGACTCCTCATTCAGGTTCCCTTGTGCATCCATAAGATTAGCAAGTACTATAACAGCATTGTATTCTTTGGTATGATGACTTTTTGATAAATTATCTTCGGTGCGTGTCAATGTGTTCACTTTATCTTTTTACGCTATGAGAATCCTTTTTTTAACAAATAACCCTGCCAGCCTGCCACTATCCGATTGGCTAGCGAACAGAACAGAACGAAGTCATCCTATGGCATGAAAAGCTAAACAAAAATAATATAATTGATATCCAGCCAACTATTTTTATTAGCTATTCTTACTCGCATATTCTCAGAGCAGATGTCTTGGATTTACTTCCAAACAGATTCCTTAATTTATATATCTCATTGCTTCCATACAATCGAGGAGCGGATCCTAATGCTTGGTCATTTCTGGAAAATACGCCAAAAGGTGTTTCTATTCATTTGATTGATGCTGGGGTTGATACCGGGAAGCTTCTCATTCAAAAGGAGGTCATCTTTGATGAAAGCTCTGAGACTCTTGGGCACACATACCGTGTCTTACAGCAAGAAATTATTGCACTTTTTTGTGAGCATTGGGAAGAATTACGTGATGGAACAATAAGGCCAATTTCGCAGGTTGGAGATGGAACATTTAATTATGCGAAAGAGTTTGCGAAGATCAAAGATTGTTTGTTAGGCGAAGAGGGTTGGGATGTGACCATATCTTCATTTAAAGCGCGATATAATAATCTGATCGGTAATAAGAGTGAGCAACGGCTTGAACGCGATAAAGGTTTTGGTGGCATGCTTGCCGGTAATGTTTTCAAATAATTGATTTATCTTTCCGAAAGATGTCTATACCGGTTATCAGGTTGGTCTTGTAGTATGTTGCGATTTAAGGTCATATAATTTAATGCGTTATCGCTATTGAGAACCATGGCTATGCAACAAGATCAAGCACACAATATTCTGAGCAGTCATAAAACGGAATATCAGGCAATAGAAGAGTTGATAGAAGATTATATGGATCTGATTGATTTACGTGAAGCTAAAGCCGAAGGGCAGGATCAACCATCCGTGCCCCTCGATGAGGTGATTAAGGAACTCAAAAAAGGCTGATATCGTGGGTGCGGATATCCCACTATCGGTGCTGAACATTTGTGCATTTGTGTGGCGAAGGAGTAGAGATGGTGGCCTTGAGGTCAACGAAGGAGATGTCCTTGACGATGTAGAGCAGATGATTACGGCTGGGATGACATAATAAGCTGATTAAGAGTGTCAGAGTATACAGACCTGATTATAACGATCAGCATCGCACTGATTTGAGCAATAGTCGCACCAATCAGGATCTGAAGAGTTGTTGCACTGATTTCTAATGTTTGGAAAGAGGCGAAAGCGATAATTATAAAAAGTGCAAGCGTTTCAACGGTCATGAAGACAAGAAGAAAATAAAAAAGAACTTTTCTAAATGCCACGACCTGATCCCGAAACCTCTGATCTGATGTTTTTTTCTGACGTGAAAAAAACTCATTTATCGGTTTGTTATAATCAGAATCCCCTGTCCTTGACGAGTATTCGTGTTCCGCAAGGGATACAGTATCAAAAAAAGGGCTTGTATTCGTTGTCATCAGATGTCAGCTTTGATTATCAAGCTTCTTGAAGCCATTATCAGTCTCTTAACATACCAGCCTTAGCGAAACTTTGCATATCCTGATTATTCGGATTTATGACCAGTCCTATATCAGGTAGTATTTTGACATAGCCATTACCAAGCAAATAGCCCAGCATAGCCATCGCTTCCTTGCCATCAATAGCCAAATCTTTTACAAGCTCACCCTGGAATGAATCAACATTCAGCAACACATCTGCCGGATATTTGAGATCCCGAATATTGTGTACAAGCTGCAAGAGTTTTTTTGAATCCATTGTAAACCCCCTTATCGTGTAACGACTATTTTATAACTGTGTACAAGGAGTACAAGCTCTCTGTCACATTAAGAGGGAAATTAATGTATTAATTGAACTAATCATAATCATATTTGCGGCATGGAGGGTTGTGCGGCTTTTGCCCTAAAAGAGAAAAAATCACTAAGCTTTTTATTTATAATCTACTATCAAGTCTCTTTCAATGACAAGAATCGAAAGAGCCTCCTTTCCTCTACGCCCCAAACTGCCGCAACATCCGCAAATCATTCTCAAACAGCAGCCTGATATCGTCAATCTTGTACCTCAGCAACACCGTCCTGTCAACGCCCATACCAAAGGCGTAGCCTGACCACTCTTCGGGGTCTATGCCGCAGTTGCGCATGACGTTGGGGTGTACCATGCCGCAGCCCATGATTTCGAGCCAGCCTGATTTTTTGCAGACTTTACATCCCTTGCCGCCGCA
>CAJAAV010000253.1 GCA_903937835.1 uncultured Chlorobiaceae bacterium
ATACATGCAGAACCGGTACCAGCTTTTCTGTGCAAAGTTACTGAAGAAGATCATGTTACCGCCATAACCCGGGCAAAATCTCTTTTTTTCTTGTAACTTCATTTTGGATTGTTTCAGCTCACACGCAGTACCTTCAAACTCATAGCCTTTGCACGATTGAAAATCATCGACAACATCAACACCCTGCTCGGCGACGATCTGAAGGCTTCCATCCGCCCCAAAGACAAGCTCAAAATTGCGGCATCCTGCTTTTCGATCTATGCTTACGAAGCGTTGAAGCGGGAGTTCTCAAAGATTGAGTCGCTGGAGTTCATCTTTACTGCTCCAACATTTGTGGCCAATGAGGTCACTGACAAGTTTCGAAAGGAACGTCGGGAGTTTTTTATTCCCAAGAACGATCGTGAACGGAGTCTTTACGGTTCAGAGTTTGAAATCCAGCTTCGCAACAAGCTTACCCAGCGGGCTATTGCACGCGAATGCGCAGAGTGGATGCGGCGAAAGGCTGTTTTCCGGTCGAACAAGACAAAAGCACCCATGCAGCAGTTTGCCTGCATCGAGTCACCGGAACAGAGTGTTGCCTATATGCCGATGAACGGCTTTACCACCGTAGACCTGGGTTATCAGCAAGGGGATGCGATGTCGAATCTTGTCAACCGGTTTGAGGAACCAGCCTTTACAGCGACCTATCTGCAACTTTTCAATCAGATTTGGAATGATCCTGAAAAGCTTGAAGAGGTAACGGCTGTTATTTGCGATCATATTGCCTCAGTCTATCAGGATAACTCGCCAGAGCGCATCTATTTTCTGATGCTCTACAACATTTTCAGCGAGTTCCTTGAGGGTATTGATGAAGATGTTTTGCCTAACGACCTTACAGGTTATCAGGAATCGCTGGTCTGGAAAAAGCTTTTCAATTTCCAGCGAGATGCAGCAACCGGTATCATCAACAAGCTCGAAACCTGGAATGGCTGCATTCTGGCTGACAGCGTCGGGCTCGGAAAAACCTTCACTGCTCTTGCGGTTATCAAATACTACGAGCTGCGCAACCGCTCCGTTCTGGTACTGTGCCCCAAAAAGCTTGCCGATAACTGGCTGAACTACAACAGAAACCTCAAAACAAATATCTTTGCCAAGGATCGGTTCAATTATGATGTGCTCTGTCACACCGACCTCTCCCGCACTTCGGGCGACTCTTTTGGCATTCCTCTGAACCGGATCAACTGGGGAAATTATGACCTTGTCGTCATTGACGAGTCACACAATTTTCGCAATAATGATGTTTTCAAAGAGAGGGAGACCCGCTACCAGAGGCTGATGAACAAGGTTATTCGCGAAGGGGTCAAGACAAAGGTTTTGATGCTTTCTGCCACCCCGGTCAACAATCGTTTCAACGACCTGAGAAATCAGCTTGCCTTGGCTTATGAGGGAGATTCCGAGAACCTCAGCAAGAAACTTCGAAGCAAGCGAAGCGTTGAGGAGATATTCCGGCGTGCTCAGGCTGCGTTTAACCTCTGGTCAAAACTTCCGATTGAGCAGCGTACCTCCCAGGCTATTCTCGGCAGCCTTGATTTTGATTTTTTTGAACTACTCGACAGTGTTACCATCGCCCGGTCACGCAAACATATCCAGACTTACTACGATACCAAAGATATCGGGCAGTTCCCTGAACGGCTTAAGCCGCTCTCGTACCGATGCCCGTTAACCTACCGGAGCGATGTGCTTGGGCTGAATGACATTTTCAAGCAGTTGGCGCTACTCAAGCTTGCGGTTTATGCGCCAATCAGCTATATCCTGCCAAGTCGGCTCAGCAAATACGAGGAGTTGTATGACACTCTGGTAGAGGGTGGCAAAAGCAAACTGAGGCAGGCGGACCGCGAACGAAGCTTGCAGGCGCTGATGACAACAAACCTGCTCAAACGGCTCGAAAGCTCGGTAGAGTCATTCCGGCTTACTTTGGGTAGTTTGCTGCGCAAGGTGGTTGGTGCTATAGAGCTTATTGAGACCTTTCAGCAAACCGGATGTTCGTCAGCAATCACAGATTATACGACCGGGCTCGAAGCTCTGGAGGCAGAAGAGGATGATTTTGTTTTGCCTGAAGATGTTAAAATCGGAGGGAAAGTTCAGATCAGCCTGAGTGATATGGACGTTGAGCGGTGGAAACATGAACTGGCAGCAGACCAAATTTTGCTTGACGAGCTTCTTGCTTCAATGCAAAAGATTACGCCCGACGATGATGCCAAGCTGCAACATTTGAAAAATCTTGTACTGAACAAGATTGCCAACCCGATTAACGACGGGAATAAAAAGGTACTGATCTTCACCGCCTTTGCCGACACCGCCAATTACCTCTACAACAACCTGGCTGAGGATATTCTGCATACCAACGGCCTGCATACTGGCAAGGTAACCGGCAAGGATGCACCGAAATCAACGCTCAAAAAAAGTTACGATTTCCAGTCTCTGCTCACCCTTTTTTCACCGAGAGCGAAAGAGAAGGCCCTTGTGCTCCCTGAAGAGCCGAGAGAGCTCGATATCCTCATCGGCACCGACTGTATTTCTGAGGGGCAGAACCTTCAGGATTGTGATTACCTGATCAACTACGATATCCACTGGAACCCGGTGCGCATTATCCAGCGATTCGGGCGAATTGACCGCATTGGATCTCAGAACACAACCATACAGTTGGTCAACTACTGGCCGGATATTTCGCTCGACGACTACATCAATCTCAAGGAACGGGTCGAAAACCGGATGATGATCGCCGACGTCACGGCCACCGGTGACGACAACCTTCTTACCGCACAAAGCAGTGATGTCGCTTACCGCAAAGAGCAGCTCCGGCGCCTGCAGGATGAAGTGGTCGAACTTGAAGAGCTGAAAACAGGCGTCTCCATTACCGACCTTGGATTGAATGAGTTCAGGATGGATCTGCTCAACTCTGTCAAAGCATACGGCGACCTTGGTGATTTGCCCAAAGGGATGCACGCCGTTGTTCCCGCCAACCCGGCAGCAGGCATAAAACCTGGAGTCATTTTCACCCTGCGTAACCGAAACGAAAGCGTGAATGTGAGCTTGCATAACCGCCTGCATCCTTACTATCTGATTTATATTGGACGGGATGGTGAGATTATTTCCAATCATACAGAGGTCAAAAGACTCCTTGATCTGGTGAGAATAAGCTGCAAGGGGCAGTCGGAACCCCTTCAAACGCTCTGCCGCCTTTTTAACCAGCAGACGGATGAAGGGCGCAACATGAAAGCCTACTCCGATCTGCTCAGTAACGCTATCCGCTCAATGATGGAGGTCAAAGAAGAAAAAGATCTCGACAGCCTCTTTTCAGGAGGAAAAACCACTGCGCTGCTCGATACCATTGCCGGGCTTGATGACTTCGAGCTTATCGCATTCCTTGTTGTGTTGGAGGAAGGATGAAGTTCGTGCTTTTTGAGTATCCAAAAAGTTCGGCATTTGGTCGGATAGTACCAAAGAGCAAAATCTATGAGCATGTGCACCCAGGCAAGGCCTTGAAAGAACTCTTTGTTGGCCAGGTTGATCAAATTATTTGGCAGTACAAGCTTGCACCCGAGACTATCAATTTGCGACAAACGCCTTCCGTGCCGGAAATAGAGATTTTCTCCATTATTCTGAAAGATGGCGAGCTTAAACACGATGTGCTCCGCTCTATTGATCAGGCGATTCCCTTTCCGCTTCTTTTTGAGCTCCTTTATGAGGGTAAGTGCAGAGTGATTGCAGCTTACAAGCGCCCGAGCGAGGCAGATGCCGCAAAGTGGGTTGTGAGCGACTATTTTGAATCTGCCTGGCTACCGGTTGAAACTCCACGCTCACCATTGCGGGTAGTCCTCAATCTTGAAGCGCTCTACGAACAACTGCTTGCGCCATTGATGCCCTATCCCGCCCGACAGGGTGAACGGTTGCAGCAACGAGCCGAACGGATGAGTATGATCCGTTTAAAACAGAGAGAGGTGGAGAAATGCGAAGGGCGCATCCAGAAGGAAATACAGTTTAATCGCAAAGTTGAGATCA
>CAJAAV010000254.1 GCA_903937835.1 uncultured Chlorobiaceae bacterium
ATTATTTTTCCGGACGGAACACAGGAGGTGATGAACACCATTGACGCCAAGCGGGTAGCCGAAGAGCGGAATCAGGATCTGATTGAAGTACAGCCAAACGCCGAACCTCCGGTTTGCAAGTTCGACAACCTCGGCAGGCTGCTCTACAAGATGGACAAGAGGGACAAGGATCTGAAGAAAAAGCAGAAGACCACCACCCTCAAGGAGCTGCGGTTTCATCCGAACACCGACAAGCATGACTTTGACTTCAAGACCGCTCATCTTGAAGAGTTTCTGCGCAAGGGCAACCGCGTCAGGGCCACCATCGTTTTTCTGGGACGCTCCATTATCTACAAAGATAAGGGGCTTGACCTGGCGGAACGGTTGACCGAGCGGCTGAGCGTAGTGAGCACTCGTGACGGCGAACCAAAGTTTGAGGGCAAAAAGCTCTTCGTCTATTTTGAGCCCGACAAGAAGAAGATCGATGCCTACGACCGCATCAGGGCAAAAACAAATCAGCCACCGGCAGCACCACTTGCGCCTCTGGCTCCCGAGGATCTGATTGAAGAAGAGCAGTAATCAAGAAAATTCGAGCAATTTTATTCTACAAAAAATATAAAGGACGATCATGCCTAAAATGAAATCTCACCGTGGAGCATGCAAACGGTTTAAGACGACAGCATCCGGAAAAATCAAGCGTGAACGCATGAATGGATCGCACAACCTTGAGAAGAAGAACAGAAAGCGCTCACGCAGGCTCCACCAGAGCGCTCTGCTTTTGGGATTGAAGGCGAAGCAGATCAAGCGGATGATTCAGGCTTAAATTTTTAACATTAACTCGACACAACGATGCCTAAAGCAAATAACGCCGTTGCCTCAAAAGCACGGAGAAAAAGAGTCTTAAAAAAAGCCAAAGGGTTCTGGGGATCACGCGGCAATATTCTGACCGTTGTCAAACATGCGGTCGATAAAGCAGAACAGTACGCCTACCGCGACCGTCGCGTTAAAAAACGCACCTTCCGTTCGCTCTGGATCATGCGTATCAACGCCGCTGCACGTCTGAACGGCACCACATACTCCCGCCTGGTTAACGCCATGCTGAAGAAGAATGTCGAAATCGACCGCAAGGCGCTCGCCGAGATTGCCGTCAAGGATCCGGCTGCCTTTGCACAGATTGTCAAATCGGTTATCGAATAAGATTTACACTGGTACCATAATGGAAGAGAGCATTCGCAGGTTACAGCATGAGATTGTTGAGTTTGAGATAAAAGCGCAGGCCGATCTTGAAGCCTTTCGCCTCAAATACACGGTTCGGAAAGGGCTCATTGCAGCTCTTTTCGGCCAGCTCAAGTCGGTTGACCCTGCTGACAAACCGCGAATTGGTCAGTTGCTGAACCAGCTCAAGCAGACGGCTGATGCAAAGCTCACCGAAGCCGAGGAGAGGCTTGCATCAACCGAAAGCAGCAGCAGCAACAAAGGCATTGACCTCACCCTTCCCGGACGGCGCTACTTTACGGGCAGCGAACATCCGGTACAGAAGGTGCTTGGCGAGATGAAGCAGATCTTTTCAGCCATGGGATTCGGCATAGCAACCGGCCCTGAACTGGAGCTCGACAGCTACAACTTCGACATGCTGAACTTTCCGCCCGACCACCCCGCTCGCGACATGCAGGACACCTTTTTCGTCACCAGCGGCAACCCCGGCTCCGACGTGCTCCTCAGAACCCACACCTCCCCGGTGCAGGTACGAGTCATGCTCGACCAGAAACCGCCCATACGGGTAATTTGCCCAGGAAAGGTCTACCGCAACGAAGCCATCAGCTCCCGAAGCTACTGCGTCTTCCACCAGCTCGAAGGGCTCTACATCGACAAGAAGGTCTCCTTCGCCGACCTCAAGGCCACCATCTACTCCTTCGCCAAACAGATGTTCGGCACCGACGTCAAACTCCGGTTCCGCCCAAGCTTTTTCCCCTTCACTGAACCATCAGCCGAGGTCGACGTCACCTGCTACCTCTGCGGCGGCAAGGGATGTAAAGTCTGCAAAAAATCAGGCTGGCTCGAAATCATGGGCTGCGGCATGGTACACCCCAACGTCATGCGCAACTGCGGCATAGACCCCGAAGAGTGGTCAGGCTACGCCTTCGGCATGGGCGTTGACCGCACGGTGCTGCTGAGGTATAAGATTGATGATATACGGTTGCTGTTTGAGAATGATTTGCGGATGTTGAGGCAGTTTGGGGCGTAGAGAGTGATTACGGCGTGAGCGATGCTATCATTTGCTTAACGGCATCATGCAGACTGCCAAGATGCTCTTCGCAAATTCCAAAAATTTCCTCAGCATCAATGTTAAAATATTGATGAGAGAGAATATCCCGTAGCCCTTTTACTCCTGACCAGTTGATATGAGGATATGAAGCGAAAAGTGTACCCTTCGTCTCCTTGTCAATTGTTTTGAAGTTCTCCCCAATAGCGATGAGCATCATGGCTATCGCATCAAGCATATCCATTCCCTGATCACTGTCCAAAAAATCATCAGCCGTTTTGATTAGAGCAAACCGGCGGTTAATTTTCTCTATGGAAGTATTAATTTGCACAAGTTTTTCCAGCAGAAAGGCTTTATCATACATAGCGTGCCTCCCTGTCAATGCGAGCCTTGAGGTAAGGGTTCATTCTTTTCCAATACCTGATCAAGTCAACCTTGCTGCCAAACAATTTCTCCAGCTCTTCTTTAAGCTGTACTCTAAGCAAGATATTCGGTTCCATTTCAACAACAATATCAATATCACTGTCATCCGTAGCAGAATTTCTGGCAACAGAGCCGAAAATACCAATTTTTTGTAAGTGATAATGCTGCTCCAGCTCCATTTTATGGCCACTTAAAATATTGAGCGCTTGATCTCGTTGCACGGTCAGTCAGATTTCTTTAAATTTCCACAATCTATTTGATATACAACACGTTACTTATTTCTTATGAACCTCATATGCCTTGGTTGTATACTCCCTACGAATCCTTTTCTGCTTAACGTTTAAGGGGTAATAATCTAAAACCCATCTTTTAAAAGTCTACGGTAAGCGTCACAGCTTGGTTGATACCCCTTCCCATTATCACAAGCTTCTTTAAACCATTGTTTAGCTATTTGTTTATTTTCCGGTACACCATTGCCATTACTATACATCATCCCTAAACTATGTTGTGCCTCTTTAAAATCTTGATCAGCAGCTAATCGATACCACTTTATAGCTTCTTGGATGTTCTTCTCTACACCTCGGCCATTTGTGTACGCAACACCCATATTGAATTGGGCACTTGCGCCTCCTTGCTCAGCAGCTTGACGATACCATTTTGATGATTCAATATAATTAATTTTTACACCTTCACCCTTTTCAAACAATTCACCCAATTTCAGTGCACTTCGCTGTGAATCGGAACCCAAACCAAACCAAACAGGGAAATAATCACTTCGATTAGCAGCTAACTTATACCATTTTAGCGCTTCAAGAACATCCTTTTTAACAATTTTTCCATCAGAGTAAATCATTCCAAGCTGTAACTGCGCTTTAGCATCACCTTGATTGGCAGCAAGTCGATACCATTTTAAGGCTTCCTCATAGTTTTGTTTAATACCTTCGCCCTCCTCGTACAGATGCCCAAGCTGATATTGCGATAATGGCTCCCCCTGTTCAGCAGCTTTACGCAACCATTTTAATGCTTCACCATAGTTTTGCCTACTTCCTCGAATAGAATATTCGATACCGTCTACTCATTGTTGCAAAATGTAGCTGTTTTTGAGATTTATAAAAGACGTACAAAGAGATAGGCAGTGACAATAACCCCATAATGTTGTTCTGAATCCAATCGTTAACCATTGACTTTTTCCAATAAGGTTAGATACTTCACCTTCTGCTTATACCTAAACTGCGCGATTTAACATAAAAAAAGCCTCAATATTCTTGGTTAAGATGTTATATTATAATGGGTAACAAGCAATTACCATTTGTAACGTAACACAAACCAAGAAATCAGGAGGCTTTATGTCAGAAGATACAAAAAACAGCCACAAAAAAGACCTTTACATCAGCTCTATTGAGCCAACCAATGATTGCATTACCAATCGTGCAGGGCTGTTGTTGTTTGCCTTATATCTGC
>CAJAAV010000255.1 GCA_903937835.1 uncultured Chlorobiaceae bacterium
AGAACAGACCGACAATAGCGGCATCATTGGTCACGACGCGAATACCCTTGCTTGAAAAGAATTCCGACGCAGCTCCAAGCAATGAATTTGGTTGCTCACCTCCAGGAATAAGCCACTTGGCACCTGAAAGACGACATACCTCCAATACTTCGGAAACATAGTTGTCACGGTTTATACGATAAGTGCAAACAAACCCATCATCATAGAGGCCGTAGGCTGTTGGTGAAATATCGCACCCGTAAACTTCATACTTGCCAGCAAGAGATAAACACTTACAGATCTCCGTACCAAGGGAAGCACCGCCAATACCAGCAATCATTACTTTAGCCGGTGGTCTTAGATCGTCCATATACTTTTGAATGCAATCGCTTATTTAACAAAAGATCAATTTTTTTATTACCCCAATCACGCGATCCTGTTCCGCCTTAGTCAAGTCATGATAGCTGGGGAGATTGATTGCCCGTCTAGGAATATCAAAAGCAATACGATTGCTCGTAATTTCCTCAAACATTGTCAAGCTTGACAACGGATGAAAGAAAACTCGGGCATCAATATTCTCAGCTTTGAACGCAGCTTGTAACTGTTCCCTGGTTATCCCTGTTTCTGTCGCAAAAACAACCGTTGGCATCCATGCGCCATTAACAATACCTTCCGGTTCCAGATTGATGGAAACACCGGGAAGATGATCCAAGCAATCACGGTAATAGCTGAATATTTCTCGCTTGCGCCTTGTCAGCTCTTCAATTCGCTCCATCTGAGCGCAGCCGATTGCCGCCTGAATATTCGACATCTTGTACTTGAAGCCAACCATGTATGGCCAGAATTGTTTGGTTTGCCCTCGTGCCCGTCCATGATTGCTCAACGTAAGAACATGCTCGTAGAGTGCAGGGTCATTAGTGACAAACAACCCGCCCTCACCTGTTGTGACAGTTTTTGTGCCATGAAATGAAAATGTTCCAAACTTACCCATGCTGCCAGCCCGCTTGCCATGGTAAACAGAACCGATAGCTTCTGCAGCATCCTCAATTACCGGAATACCGTACTTCTCTCCAATAGCCAGAAGTTGCTCCATTTCGCAGAGGTTTCCGTAAAGATGTACCGCAATAATGGCCTTGGTACGCGGAGTGATTGCCGCTTCTGCAAAGGCTGGATCAATACACCAACTGTCAGGCAAAATATCAACAAATACCGGTTTGGCTCCGAGCTGGACGATTGGTGCTGCGGTGGCAATCCAGTTGGTATCGGCCATGATAACTTCATCGCCAGCTCCAACACCAAGAGCAGCGAGCCCTATATGGAGAGCTCCAGTGCAACTTGATGTGGCGATAGCATATTGAACTCCAAGATGCTGCTTGAACAACTCCTCAAATTGATTTATATAGGCATAACATTGATCTCCCCACCCATTCTGGGCCGCATCCGTGGCGTAGGAGACCTCAAGCTCGGTAATTGATGGCTTGGTGTAGTAAATTCGATTTATTGGAACCATGAACTACTTGCTATCATTGAATTTTTAATAAAAATGGACAAGAACACTATTCACCCTTTTTACTAAAAACGGTATTGAAAAACAATCTTGTCCAACAGATACTATACATCCAAATACTGTTTCTCCATTCTGGACAGAATAACTTGACAGTTTTTGCAATAATCTATCTCGTCCAGCCTACCTTCACTCATCAGACGACGATACTCAGTAAAAATTGAGCAATTATAAATCGATACAGGATCATCATGAAATATATTGCCTAAATTATGTACAGCTTTTTCATCACCACAGCACAGTGCAACACTACCATCCAAAAAGACTATCATGCGTTCCAGAAGGTCGGGGCAAACGATTTGTGTTTTTCTGGATAAATCATGCAACCTCTGCTCTCTGCTCTCTGCTCTCTGCTCTCTGCTCTCTGCTCTCTGCTCTCTGCTCTCTGCTCTCTGCTCTCTGCTCTCTGCTCTAACACCCCAATTATGGACATCGAAAAAACTTACCTGATCCCCAAATTGTTTGTTCAAATGACTAAGCCAGAACGCCTGATATTCATCCCACTCATTGTTATTTTCTTCCTGCCGAATCATGCGCATTATAATTTTAGTCTTGCCCTGACTATTACGTAAATCAACAAAATTAAGGACATTGCGCAAAACAGTATCGTAATTTACCTTCCGTATCTTTTCATGTGTTTCTTTTTTGATACCATCTATTGAGAAAATAATGGTGTTCAGGCCGCTCTCCAAAAGACGCGCAGCTACTTTGGTAGAAAGGTGTGTTGCGTTAGTAGCGAACCCGATGCCTGGAAACCCTTTATCTCTGGCCAAGGCAATTTTTTCGGGCAACGTCTTGTCAAGCAGGGGTTCGCCCATACCATGTAATGTCAGAAATTTCAGTTTATCCACATGTTCTACAAACCTATCCAAGATGGTGCTGTACTTTTCAAGACTCAACACTCCCTTTCTTGATACCTCTTTTATGGTGCACATGATGCAATCAGCGGAACAAATACCGGCGACTACCTCAATTTGCAAATGAGATGGAAAATAGTTCATAGTTATTATTCTGTCAATTTAGAATTTGCTAACAAATAAAATTCCGTGATGTTAATCCATAGAAAGAATTGGCACAGCAGTCACAAACTTTCCACCCCATTCTTTAACATACGCCAGTTGCTGCATGATCTCCTCCCGCAGGTTCCAAGGCAGAATCACCACTGCATCGGGTCGCTCGTTGCGGAGCCTCTCCTCGCCCACAATCGGGATGCGACTGCCAGGCATAAATTTGCTCTGCTTGGCCGGGTTTTTATCAACAACAAAACGGATCAGGTCGGGGCGTATACCGGCAAAGTTCATCAGTGTGTTCCCTTTGGCCGCTGCGCCATAAGCGGCAACCGATTTGCCCTGCCGTTTGGCCTCAATCAAAAACGCGACAAAGTCATCCTTCACCTGTTCAGCCCTTCCCTGAAAGCCAGCATAGTAGTCGGCAGTTCGCATCCCTGCACTCTCTTCTTTCTGGAGTAGTATATGCACCTGATCATTGATCTTGTGTGAGCCTGTATCAGTATGATGGGCAAAAACCCTGAGGCTGCCGCCATGCGTTGAAAGCTCCTGTACATCAAAAACCGTCAAACCATTAGCGGCAAAAATTTGCTGCACCGCCGTAAGCGAGAGGTAGGAGAAGTGTTCATGGTAGATGGTGTCGAACTGGTTCAGCTCAATCAGATTGAGCAGGTGGGGATACTCGAAGGTTGCCACGCCATCCGGTTTGAGCAGTGTGGTGAATCCGGCAACAAAGTCGTTGATATCAGGCACGTGGGCGAGCACGTTGTTGGCAACTGTCAGGTCGGCCTGCTTGCCTTCGGCGACAAGCTGCCGGGCCAGATTGACCCCGAAAAACTCCTCGACAATGTCAATCCCCCTGGCTCTTGCAGCATTGGCCGTGCTTGCGGTTGGCTCAATGCCTGTGCAAGGAATCCCGAGCGCTTTTACATATTGCAACAGATAACCATCGTTAGCCGCAATTTCGACCACATAACTTTCCTGATGGAGGCTGAATCGCTGTACCATGTCGTTCACGTATCGCTCGCTATGCGCAAGCCAACCACTGGAGAATGCACTGAAATAGGCATAGTCGGCATCAAACAGCTCATCTGCCTGAGCAAAGTCTTCGGTCTGCACAAGCCAGCACTGCTCACACACCAGCACTCGCAAGGGGAACCACTTTTCTGGCTCATAAAGCTGCTTTCGTGTAAGATAGGCATTGGAGGGAGGCGCACTGCCAAGATCAACCAAGGTCAGTTTCAGATCACTTTGACAGTGACGACATTTCATCATGAGCAAATTTAAAGACTTTACGCGTTAAATACAGGATATTCCAAATCTCTCATTCCAATAATCCTGTTTTCAGTATCAGGCCATTGAATATTTATATCTGGATCGTTCCAGATAAACCCTCTCGAACTTGCAAGGTCATAGCGATTGGTCATCTCATACAAAACCTCAGTGTTTGGCAATAATGTCTGAAAGCCATGAGCAAAACCTTTCGGAATGTATATTGCACGGCGATTCTCTTGATTAAGTTCGACTGCAAACCATTGCTTATACGTATTTGAGAACGCTCTTATATCAACAATGACATCGAATATTGCTCCCCTTGTAACACGAACAAGCTTTTCTTCCGCAAAATCGTTGACTTGCCAATGCATTCCCCTTAATGTACCTTGAATGGGGTTAAAGGAGATGCTTTGCTGCACAAAAAAGGCATTAAGCCCTTTGTTTTTAAATTCATCATAGCAAACAGTTCTGGCAAAAATTCCACGAAAATCGGCATAGGGCTCAATATCTATGACATAAGCATCTGCTAAAGGGGTTGGAGTAAATATCATTTGTTTTTTCTCCCATTGACAGTATCAATTAACTCCAACAATCCTTGCCCAAGATCCACATGCATTGGTGGAACATATTTCCGCCCTAACTGTGGTTGATAAGCGTAAGGAGTCCGAATATAATGGCCCATATAATTACCATCTTTAAACTCAACAGCATTTTCCGGCAAACCAAGAATCTCCGCCAGCATTTTCAGTAAATCCATAACACGCATCGGCTCCTGGCCGGTGAGAACAACACTTTCGTTCTTGAACTCCTCTCCAAGGGCAGCAACACTAGCCCGAGCAGCATCCTCAACATGAATATATTCGCGCATTGCTTCCGGGTGCCCCTCATACTGCACAACCCCTTTTTCAAGCGCCGACAAAACAACCCTGTAAAGTCCATTACTTTCATCAGCCCGGGGCCCGTAAAGGGAGCCATAACGCAAAATAGTATACTGCAACCCATAAGCATGATAATACTCTTCTACATAACGCTCTGCTGCCTGCTTGCTACATCGATAAAACCCACCTTCACGGCTATTGACATAGACAGAGCTGGCATAAACAAATCGACGAACAGCATGAACTCGGCAAGCATCCATAACATGCGCATTTCCAAGAATATTCACCTCAATTGTTCTTAATGGCTCATCCAGCGCCTTGTTAAGGTCGGCCAATGCTGCAAAATTATAGACAATCTCCGCACCAGCAATGATGGCTTGCAGACGAGCTCTATCCAAAACATCACCAAGGTGCATCTCCTGATCGGAGCGAAGCCATGGGGAAAAAGTAGAGTCATACACCGTCACCTGATAACCAGCTTCACTCAAATGATCAGCTACATGAGAGCCAATGAAACCACTTCCACCCACAACAACCGCTTTTTTCATATCACAACCCTTGCCTTTGAACATCATATTCTGCAGGAGGCACAATACCCTGTAACGATTGACCAGACAGATAACGCACAGCCTCTTCCGTCGCCTCAATCTCCATTCGTGTCCGGCAATCAACGGACATTGAACCCATGTGTGAAGTTAAAAGACACCGATCAATACCGGCAAGTTGACCACTATATGGCTCTTGTTCAAAAACATCTATTGCGGCACCACTTAAATGCCCCGACTTAAGCACCTCCGCCAAATCCTGCTCATTAATGATACCACCTCGGGAGGTATTGATAAGCATTGCATCAGGCTTGATTTGAAGAAGTTGCTCACGTCTGACCATATTCTTGGTGTGAACAGTTAGAGGTAGATGTAAACTAATCACATCAGCTTGTTGGTATATCTCATCCTTTCCTACCCATTCTAGTTTCAAATCTGTGGTTACATGAGGGTTTGGATGGATGTCATTAACCAGTATTCGAGGAGTCCCAAACGCTGAGAGACGACGAAGAACGCGCCCCCCAATACGACCGGTACCAATAATCCCAATAGTAACTTCAGGAATCCGCCGCCCGAAGTAACGGTGCCATTCACCTCTGTGCATTTGGGCGTTGGAAACATGCACAGAACGCAACAGGGAGAGCATAAGCCCGATGGTGAGTTCGGCGACTGCTGGTGCCGGTGCGTCCGGGGTATAACTTACCTGAATGCCTCGCCGTTCAGCAGCAAGTAAATCCACGCTGTCGAGACCAATACCAACGCGGGAAATAAATTTTAACTGAGTGGCGCAACCCATCACCTTATCAGTAATTGGCTCTGTGCCCGCTATGAGTGCATCAAAATCAGAGACCATTTCAGCCAACTCCTCTTCCTTAAGCTTACGGCCTAGCGGGTTAATCAGATACTCAATCCCTGCTGCATCAAGTAGCTCTATCGGCAACCGATTCTTGTCGCCAAAAGGAACCGTTGTAATCAGTACTTTAGACATAACTCTTTAATTCAATGCGGATTGCGAATTGCATTCCAAAAATTCACGAATGACTTCAACGACATGTCGCGGATGTCTCTCACTCAAATCGGCAATCTGGTGCCTGCAGGAAAATCCGTTAGTAACAACTTGAACCTCAGCGCTTGCTTCGGCTAAACGGGGAAGCAAACGTTGCCCGGCGATCTGACGCGAAAGCTCTGCATGTTCAATTTCATAACCAAAGGAACCAGCCATACCGCAACAACCTGCTTCGGTATCTTCAACCGTTGCGCCAGGTATCCGGGCCAACAATTTATGCGTCCAGCGCCCCCCATCCAAAGTTTTTTGATGGCAATGAATATGAACAAGAAACTGCCTTGAAGAGAGTACGTCTGACCTTTTCCAATGCAGCGCACAACGTCCAGCAGCAAGTTCCTGTTCAAGAAAATGATCAACCATCTTTACTCGACTGGCTACTCTATTGCCCAGCTCAATGTCATCAAGCAGATCCGGAAGGTCATCAGCAAGAGCCGTTGCACAACTTGGTTCGCAAACGAGAAGAGGTGTATCAGTTGAACGTGCGTCCAATTCTTGAAAAAGTTTGGTACCCTGTCGCTTGGCCTTTTCAAGCAGCCCTTGTGAAAGAGTGCTTCGCTGACTGTCGCCTACCGTGACCAGTTCCACACAATACCCCGCAGCTTCCAACACTTCAATGGCAGCACATCCAACCTCGGGAAGGTTGTTTTCTGTGTACGTATCATTAAAAAGAATAACTCTGCGACGATTGCCACTATTTGCGCCTTGCCCCGCAGCTTTGTGGATGGATGACCGTTCTTCAAACCAGCGACTTAATTTTTGAGCAGTAAACATGGGTAGAGAGCGCTCAGTATCTATTCTCAATATTTTTTGTGTCAAGAGACGCAACAGACCACTGCCCACAATAACATTGATCCATCTCGACTGTGGCCCTGATGCAAGCATTGCCAATGTTGAGAGATTGCCGAACAGGCGAGAGCGCAAAGTAACACCATGCCGTTTTTGATAGTGGTAGAGAACCTCAGCCTTGAGACGAACCATATCCACACTGTTTGGGCACTCCCCCTTGCACCCCTTGCAACTCAGGCAAAGCTCCATCACGCTCTTGAGCTCTTCACTGGCCAAGGCCTCAGAACCAAGTTGACCTGACAACACAAGACGCAAGGCGTTAGCTCGCCCTCGGGTGCTGTGCTGTTCATCCCGAGTAACGATATAGGAGGGGCACATGACACCCGTCAGAGTCTTTCGGCATTCACCGACACCGGTGCACTGCTCCGATGAGGCCAGCATACCACCTTGATCACGATAGTGAAAAAAAGTTTCCACGACCAAAGGCTTATAGTCCGGCCCAAAACGCAAATGGCTGTCGACCGGGGGAGTCTCTATCACCTTACCGGGATTCATGCGGCCTTCAGGATCAAAAAGCCGCTTTACCTCTTTGAAGGCACCATAAAGCTCATCACCGAAAAAACGGCGGTTAAAGCCACCGCGGACAATACCATCACCATGCTCCCCGCTCCATGAACCACCGTATTTCAGGACTAAAAGAAAAATCTCCTCTTGAATCTGCTTCATACAAGAAATATCGGCCTCTTTATGCAAGTCATGCATGGGGCGAATATGCAACAATCCCACACTGGCATGACCAAACAATGCTACCGGTTGACAATACTTCCTGCATACCTCCATTACCTCAACCACATAGTCCGCTAAAACTTCAGGAGGGACGGCTGCATCTTCGATATAAGGGACAGGTTTCCTTGGTCCTTTTACGGTTGTCATCAATCCAAGAGCACTGGAGCGCAATTGCCACACCGCCTGAATAGCTTTTTGCTCAAGCATAACTGGTCGTGCGTATGCCTTGTCCACCAAACTATCGACTATTTCCTGAATATGGCATGCAACTTCTATAGCATCATCTCCCTGCACCTCAATAACAAGAATAGCTTCAGGCTCACCCTCTAATAATGAGCATATCTCTCGTGTCGATGGATGCACTTTTGCCTGCCGAAGAACAACACCGTCAATCAATTCAACCGCTGATGGATTTTGAGCCACTATGGATGCCGTTGCTCGCAAACTTGCATCTACTGAATCAAAATGGGCAAGACAAACTGCGCTGAAAAGCGGAAGTGGAGTAAGGCGCAGTTTCGCGCCAAGAATAATACCCAAGGTTCCCTCACTACCGCAAATTAGCTTTGCAAGATTGAACAGATTTGCATCAACAAGAGCGTCAAGTGCATAACCACCAGAACGACGGATTACTTTTGGATAGCGCTCTCGAATTTCATCGCCATGTTGGTGCAAGAGATGAAGAACACCGCGATATATTTCACCCTCACGGTCACTCTGCTGAGATTTCAGTGCAAGTTCCGAGGGGGCAAGAGGAGTAAGATGCAACTCTTCCCCTGTCGCCAGTGCCAATTCAATGTCAAGAACATGATCAATAGTCATGCCATAACGGACAGAGCGCATTCCAGCTGCATTGTTTGCAATCATACCGCCAATAGTTGCTCGATTCTCTGTAGCAGGATCTGGCGCAAAACGCACGCCATATGGCTTGAGAAAAGAATTGAGTTCGCTGCAAACCAACCCTGGCTCGACCCGAACCCAAGCCTCCTCGATATTGAGTTCCAACAGCTTGTTAAGATGCTTGGAGGCATCAAGAATCACCGCTTCACCTATGGACTGACCGGTTAGACTGGTACCGCCACCACGAGCAAGCAGGGGGTGACCATGCTTTGCGGACTGCTGAATTGCTTTTAACAGATCACCACGATTAACTGGTACGACCACATCCAACGGAAGCATCTGATACATGCTGGCATCAGTAGCATACAGACCAAGGGATGTAATATCAGTAGTAAGCACGTTATGTTGAACCAGCAACTTCACGGAAAAGATTTTCCATCATCTTTAATGGCTTTTCTGGGATACGAGCATAACGATCACAAAATTCCTTTCTAACGGCTTGGACTGCTTGATCCTCCCACCATCCGGCAACATCATCCCAAACAACCGACATTTGTTTTGCAGCACTTTCGGGAGTTTCATGAAATATTCCAACGGACTTAAGCTTTTCAAAATATGGAACTGCACTGTCGCGAAGTTCCCAATATTTTGGGTTCCAAAATATGATAGTTGGAATGTTAAGCGACATAGACTCAAGATAGGTGGTGGCATTATAAGTACTGATATACAGCCTCGACTCCTTGATTAATGACTCCATCGACTTAATTCCGTCATCAATATTTATTTTTGGAAATCGATCCAGCCATCTCTGTTTCTGACACCAACCATAATCTTGTGCATAAAGCCGGACTAATAATTGGTCTTGATGTTTGCTAGGTAATGCATTCGCAAACCTATATTGGTCTTCAAAATAATCAAGCCACTGACCAGAGATCGGAGTGCCATACATCCAATAGCTGTAACGAGGATGAACAACTTGAACAAGCAGGGCGAGACCACCCTTAGAACACTTAACGCTCTTTCCCAATCCCTTTATATTACCGACAGGAAACACTTTTAGTTTTTCTGGCTCGGCCCATCCCCATGTAATAAAACGATCACTTATGGCAAGTTGATGATCCTCAGCAAAACACCAACGTCCCATACCAAAATATCCACCATGCTGCCCTATGATAAGCTTACTACCCATTTCAACTTTTTCAGCAGTCCATACCTTAAATACATCATCCGAATTATATGAGTTGCTTGTAAAAATGACCTTGGGTTGTTTTGGCCATGGTAGTTTTTCTGTCAAAGTTAATAACTTATGATAGCCCTCAAGATATGCCAGCGGTATGTGCCTTGGGATCATATAACGTACAACCTCAGAAAAGTCATCAATATTTTCTGGTGCAATTTTATCCCATTTTCGTTTATTCGTATCAGACGTTATTTTGGGTAGCGCAGTGGAATGCCAGAATTTAGGTAATTGAGCAAGCCTAAATTGTAAACACAAAGCTTGTTTTATCGGAAGATATGAAGAGATAAAAAAACACTCATCGTTTCGCACAAATCTATTTAATGTATTATCGACAAGCTTATGCAAACTTCGTTTAATTTGACCATCACAACTTTTTTTTGGCTTGTTGCTTCTATGTATAACTGCCTCAACATATTTTATTGGCACAGTCATGAATGCCAATAACTGACCATAGATCATCTCATTCCATGCATCAGTAACATACAATGATTCAAAATCAGCCATATCATTTGGTACAAACCGATAACCACCTTCACGAATGACCATAACACAACCAATACTGTAATCATGTATCACCAACTTCAGCATAGCCCATCGATCAAATAACATCTGCATAAAATAACCTAGCCATGGACCGATAACGATACGCCAATAACGAATTGAATAATTTACTCCATGCGTCACATTTAGCGTCAATGTAAGCTCACTCAACAATTCTTCATAAAGTGCTTGCAAATAAAGATAGTCCTTATGCAGTTTTTCACGATCATCCCAATGATATGAGGCGACTATCGAATCTCTTTTTTCCCATATTAACTTTCTATCATAAAGTCGTGCCCATTCACCAAGAAATAGTACAGGTACATCAGCAGCAGGCCAAGTATCTTCAAGGGGCGTAGTGACAAGAAATCGCTTCACCATAAGCACCTATAGTCTTAATAAAAAATTGATTGAATTATTTGATTCATATTTTCAATGATCAGCTATCCACTTTTTCAATATGGGCAATCAATGTGTCGCATTTACCGATAGCAGCTAATGAGTGAGCATAGGCACTATTCAATTCAGGACTATCCAGAAAACTCCATTGCTGATGTCCACCTGGCTTGCACTGGCTAAGCCAATACACATGATTAGATAAAGAGTATCGCTGGTGTTGCTGTATCGCAATTATCCGAAGGCCTGCCCTACCTACAAGTCTTCTCAATGTTTCAGCATTGAATAAATACAGATGCTGATTCCAATAGGAAAAATTTTGGAAAGCATCAGAATCATAAAGGCTCAATAAAGCATCATCTGAACTAGGTACCTCAATCACCATCCGACCTTTATCTGTCAGCATATTTGACAATAACTTGAGCACGGATACAGGATCTGGGAGATGTTCAATCACATGAAAAGCAGCAATTAAATCATATCTTCCTGCAGACCCAGCCGATTCAACATCAGGATAGATTGTCATGACACCTTCCCAATGATTAAGAACCCGACGCTCAAGCTCAATTCCCGCCACAGAATCTGCAAGAGATTGTGCTTTAGTCAGAAACCCACCTGCCCCACAACCAAATTCTAATAATTTTTTGTTGGGTAATATAGATTTGAGCATATCGAAACGTCGCTGGTCATCGCGTGAGGTCTCTTTCAACCAAACATCCATTGGCAGAGGTAATTCCCCATGCATACCAGACTCCTCATAAAATCCGGGTTGGATATGATCAATCATACTGAGTGAAACAAGTCCACAGTCAACACACTCAAGAATCTGTAAATCCGGCGCATCACGAACTTTACCTTTTCGAATGTTGAAAGCTGTTGATTGACAGAGATAGCATTTCATTATTTTGTTCGTTCTTTATATAACTTATTCAGGAACGCCGCAATTTTTTGCGAGCTGCTGCCTCACCAGCATAGACATGTTTAACTCCATCACCAAGCGATTTTTCTATATCACGAATGTTTGAGACTAGCCTCGCCATTCCAGACAATTCTACCGATGCTGCTTGATCAGATCCCCACATAGCGCGATCTAAAGTTACATGACGTTCAACGAAAGTTGCTCCAAGCGCTACGGCACACCATGTCGTTGAAAGCCCCACTTCATGGCCTGAATATCCTATGGGCACGTCGGGAAAGTTGGTTTTGAACGTCGTAATCATCCTGAGATTGAGCTCTTCAATCGGTGAGGGATACGTTGAATTGGTATGAGCAATTAGAAGATTTTCTGTTCCCAACTCTTCCATAGCTTTATTAACCTCTTCCATTGTTGACATACCCGTGGAAATAATAAGAGGTCTTCCTGTCTCTGCTGTTTTCTTTAAGAGTGAAAGATCCGTTAGCGATGCAGATGCTCCCTTGTAACATGGGGGGACAAACTGTTCCATAAAATCAACGGAATCTTCATCCCAACAGGAAGCAAACCA
Source organism: uncultured Chlorobiaceae bacterium (assembly GCA_903937835.1). Lineage (GTDB taxonomy): Bacteria > Bacteroidota > Chlorobiia > Chlorobiales > Chlorobiaceae > Chlorobium. The sequence continues at coordinate 12,384 of CAJAAV010000255.1, forward strand.
TAAAATTCCATGATCTTTACAAAAACGATCTATCTCCAGATATTCATCCCGCCCCAACTCTACTTTATATCGATAATCAATATATTTCATGCGACCCCAC
>CAJAAV010000256.1 GCA_903937835.1 uncultured Chlorobiaceae bacterium
AAAACTTTTGATATGCAAATATTTTAGTGACTACATTTTTCGCGCATTTTCGCCTTAAAAGTACTGCTTATAAGGAGTTAATGAAAAAGTCGGCTGGAACTTCCGATACAAGCTCCAACTTCTCTGTAAATTTGGGTGGAATGTGAGGGGCCTACGAGATTCGCCAGGATAGAACGAACCAGGGAGTTCCCGATCTGTTACTTTATCTGCATCCTGTGCAGTCAATTGCAGTTCTGATGAGTACCGGGGCAGAACACCGGCTCCCGGAACCTCTTTCAATATTATGCCATCTATTTCCAATTGTGGTTTTGCAATGTAAACCACATTATTCGGTTCATCACTACGGAAGTCGGGATGATATTCTGCCCATTTATATCCATCAGGTTTATTGATTCCCAAATGTAAGACTTCATCGACCTGCATCCATCCCCAGATAACATGGCGCGGCTTTGATTTGGGAGCCCTTGTATAGACACCTTCCCGCTCTTCGATATCCTGGAACAGGCCAAAAATAGAAAGAGATCACCCGTTGAAATATCATTGTTATGGAGATGCCCTTGAGCAGCCCCTGACTGACCGAAAATAGGATGCCATCCATCCTCACGTGATTGAAGGCTCTCCTTTACAAGATCAGGGTCAAGATGTGCATGGGATTTAACCTTGGACGCGAGCTGCTCAATAAGAGGCCCGAGTGATTTGCCATTATAGAAAATGTCCACATACTTTGTTCCAGACTTTATGTTATCAGGAATAGGCAGTGACAGCATACGACCATCAGGAAAGATTGGGCTTGGTACACCTCCAGCAGCGGAGTCAAATCCTTTTCTACTCAGAATCAATTTCATTATTCCTTCTGTTTCCATGAATTATCAGTAACTGGCCATTTTGTTGGATGGCAATTGACTCCCTGTGGTTTTGCGGCCATGAATTCCAGAAAGCAATTGATGGTCTCTGGTGAGAAGGCGTTTCTGTGTCCACGACCAACCTTTAAGCCACTCAAACTCTCCGGTAACTCCGGGCCGGATGCTCCGAAGTAGTGAAAGGTTCTTCCGACAAGAACACGAACTCCATCCAAGTCCCACTTTTTGACTCCCAAGTTCTCTTGTTCTCCATCAGAATGCTGCGACCGCAATTGCTTGTATTTTCCATCATCCAATGGCATGTAAATATTATCACCTCGCTCGTAGACTTTACCCTTCGTGTAATCTGGTCTCTTGTTGACGAACCGCTTGTAGTATTCTGAGTAGCTCTTCAGAATCTCATCGACCTGCATCGCGTAAATGACCTTATTCCCTTTGGGTTTGGGACTCAACCCAACAATCCAGTCACCTTCATCTATTGTTCGCCGAATCGCTGGTTTGCAGCAAGCCAGTGTACAATATCCAAAAAATGGATTTGGCGCGAAGCCGGAATCCCAATGGCAACAATGTATGAATAAAGCTTCATGTGCTATCCGTGAATAGACTTTTTGAGAGCGGGATCGTTCTTTACGATGAATATAATAATTGTAATTCCAAAGAGGCTTGTTGAGAAAAAAAAGAAATGGCTTCTTTGATTTCATAGTGAGAGGGTTATAGTTGACCCCAGCCGATAGACAAACTCATCGCTCTTGCTGATTATCTCTCAAAAAAAACAGCCGGTATCCGAGATGAGGAGAGCCGGTGCGCCATGATTTTGCGTGACTTGATTCGTAACGACGGAACCTGCTGAGCTATGGGCGCTATCCGAAGATTTTCTTCATTGCGTGAACGGCTTGATCACGTTTTCCTGGCCGAAAAACTTCGTGATGCACGCTCCTACAAACGGATTGCCGGGTACTTTCGCTCATCCATCTTTGAGCTGGTTGGCGAGGAGATTGAACATATCCCTGATGTTCGCATTATCTGTAACAGCGAACTTGACCCCAATGATATCATGGTTTCCAAGGCCGCACGGGATGCGGCGCTGAAAGAGCGGTGGAATCAGAAGCCGGTGGAAACAGAGGCGCTGATGCACCGGGAGCAGTACAAAAAGCTCTACGAACTGCTGTTGTCGGGGCGGGTGCACATCAAGGTTGTTCCGAAGAACACCGTTTTTGTTCATGGCAAGGCTGGGCTCATTACTCTGGTAAACGGGCAGCGAACCTGCTTTCTCGGGTCGGTCAACGATAGCCAGGCCGCCTTCTCAAAGAACCATGAAATTTTATGGGAAGATCAGTCGGCGGAAGGGTGCGACTGGGTGGAGCAGGAGTTCGATGCACTGTGGAAACTGGGGCACGACCTGCCGGATGCAATAATCACCGAGGTGAAACGCATCAGCGAGCGAGTTGAGGTGAGTTTTGCCGATCTGAAGCCGGAGGAGATACCGGCGGCGGCCATGATAGAATCGCCGATCTACCGTGGCGGTGAGCAATTGCAGCCTTGGCAGCGCTCCTTTGTCACCACCTTTCTTCAACATCGTAACGTGTTCGGAAAAACAAGACTGCTGCTTGCAGACGAGGTGGGATTGGGCAAAACCCTCTCCATGGCCACTGCCGCACTCGTTGCCGCACTGCTTGGTGATGGCCCTGTCCTTGTTCTTTGCCCTGCGACGCTGACCCTGCAATGGCAGACAGAGATCAATGACCGGCTTGGCGTTCCAAGTGCGGTCTGGGTTTCAAACGCCAAGCACTGGTTGACACCGAATGGTCGGCCCGTCCCTTCACGAGGTGCAGAAGATATTGCCCACGCCCCCTGTCAAATTGCCATCGTCTCGACTGGCCTGATTGTGCACGACTCCGAGGAGGCCGGTATTTTAAGGAATCTCAGATTTGGAACGTTGATTCTGGATGAAGCTCATAAAGCACGGGTCAGAGGCGGGCTGAAGCAAGAGCTGGAGCAGGAGCCAAATAATCTGCTGGCGTTCATGCGGGAAGCCGTGAAGAACTCAAAGCATCTTCTGCTTGGAACGGCAACACCGATTCAGACCGTCGTTCGTGAGCTATGGGATCTTGTGGCTCTTCTCAATCAGTGTGCGGAATTTGTGATGGGACGCGATTACGTTACCTCATGGCGAGACTGGGAAAAAACATTGCCACTGGTGACCGGCGAAGAGGTTGTTTCAGATGAAATGACGGCATGGAACCTTCTTCGCGCACCGCTTCCGGCAAGAGAAACACCCATGATGGATCAGAGTGCTGCCCGTCTGGTCAGAATGATCCGTACCGATCTTGGTATTCCGGATTCCAGATTCTTCACCGATGCAGCTCCGGAATCGTTAGCTCTCATGACTCGCAAAATGGATTTGCAATCAATTCTTGGTACCGATTTCTTTCATCGCAATAATCCATTCATCCGGCACGTGGTGATAAGAAGACGTGAAGCGCTTGAGAATGCCGGCCTGCTCGATAAAATTGCGGTCAATGTTCACCCGCTTACCGATTCCCGGCACGGCACCTACACGGGGGCGGTATTTCAGGGCATTGGCCTCATGACCAACCATCCGTTCGCGCTTGCCTATCAGGCTGCGGAAAGCTTTGTATCGGAACTCGGTAAGCGGATAAAAGGGGCTCAACTGTTGCGGTCAATCTTTCTGCAGCGAATATGTTCATCCTTTGAATCCGGCAAACTGACCGTGACGAGGATGCTCAAGAAGCAGCTCAATGAACATGACGATGACGACCTACAAAAAGTTGAACGCACTGTTCTTGAAACATTGACAAAAGCGGAAATTTCTTTTCTGCACATCATCCTTGAAGAGTTATCCAGAAGTGAGGCGGTTGATCCCAAGCTTCAGGCGGTGAAATGGTTTCTGCAACATTTTCAAAGCGAAGGGAAGAGCTGGAACGAGTGGGGCTGCATTGTCATTTTCGCAATATTACGATACCGTCAATTGGGTTGCCCTTGAGCTTGCAAAACTTTTTCCTGATCAGGTTGTTGCCGTCTATGCAGGCGCAGGGAAAAGCGGGCTCTATCGAGGGGATCAATTTGTCTCAATCAATCGCGACAGTATTAAAAAAATGGTCAAAGAGCGAGAACTCTCTTTGGTTGTTGCAACAGATGCTGCGTGTGAAGGACTCAACTTGCAGACACTTGGAACCCTTATCAATATTGATCTCCCCTGGAACCCAGCCAGACTTGAACAGCGATTGGGGCGGATCAAGCGATTTGGTCAGGCTCGCAAAAGCGTGGATATGCTCAACCTCACCTATCATGCCACACGTGATGAAGATGTCTACGCAAAAATATCTGAACGGATGAAAGAGCGCTACGATATTTTCGGGGGATTACCTGATTGTATTGAGGATGACTGGATCGACAACATAGAGGGATTTGTCAGGCTCGCCGATACGCATCTGCACATGCGCAAACAGGTCACGAATATCTTTGAGACCACTTGGGGTAGTACCATCAAGAGCGAAGATGACCGGTGGGAGGAGTGCGCCCGAGTGCTGTCGCAAAAAGATATCAACGCAGTTATGAGCAAGCCCTGGGGGAAGAGGGGGTGAAGTCATTTTCAAGCACTTCCGATATGCTGTGGTGAAATCGGTGTGTTTCCAGCAAACTTCATAACCCGATGAGTTGAGAACTCTGCATAATTCAAAACGGCCGAGTTCAGCGCACCGCGAAACACGGAAACCACACACCGGTCGTCTTGAAACGCTGGTGCGCTGGAATGTCAGGCAAAGATTTACGCGATTGATGCGGTTCGCTCTCCACTTCGTCCAGCCCTGTAACGGGACAAGGTAGTCACTTCAGCATATTTGAGAGTAAACCCGTATGTTTACGCAGCCTTTTCGACAGCAATATGAGACTTAACAAAATAGTCGTGGATAGACGTGCATTCTTCCGACAATCTTGCTTGAGTTTTATCTTTTTCCTGCAAAATCTCTGAGCGGATCATAAGTTATTCTGAGTATTCCGCCGAAAGTGTACCACCATTTTCTGGTTTGATTGACTATTTTTGTATTCGAGCTTTCCAATAACCAAGCTTACGGCTCAAATGCATAACGGCTTGAATTATAAGGGTTTCGTTATTTTCGATGGTATAGTAGATTCCGAACGGAAAGCGTTTTACAGTGTATCGTCGGACATCTTCTTCAATTGGTTGCCAGGCTTGAGGATAGAGAAGAATCAGGTTTATGCCGTCTTCAACCTGGGAGACAAAACTTGTGGCGAGGGAGGGTGAAATATCAGCATAATATTGAGTTGCTCCAGCATACTCATGAAGAGCTTCAGGATGAAAATGATAGTTCATTTTTCAATCATGGCCCTTACTTGAGCTAACCCTTTTTCACCATTTATTGGTACGACTTTCCCGGTTCGAATTTCATCTCTCCGTTTTTTAACTTCATCCAAATGGCTTTTCGTTACGAGTGGGTCTATATCATCTTCAATGCTTGCAACAAGCTTTTCGGCAAGAAGAGCCCTGGAATCGTTAGTCAGTATTTTCGCTTCTGAGAATATCTCTTCGAGTGACATTGGCATAAGTATTACCTCCTTTATTTTCCAATATAAGTTATTGGATGCTGCAGGCACAAGAGAAAGGATGCCCCCTCACATATTTTGTTCTTTTCAAACTTTCTTTGCTGTTGGAAGTTACCGAAATAACTTTTTGAACTTTGATTACAAATGATTGATGAGCTGAAACACACAGATCCGAATTCGGTATTCCTGGATATCATGCTTGCCAGTGATTCGTAATCTGATCACAAGTCCAAGGAATAGCTTCCGGGTATTCCTTGCAATCAAGTATAAATTCCTGTCCTCTTGAGGCCGCCTTTAATTTTGTTCGATTACCATACAACGGAAGTTCCAGCGGTAGCAGAGCAAAAAATCCCTATAAAGCGTTATTATAAAATTATTTACGCTTAATGGCGAGTTTTTTTCTTGTGACTACATCGACATTTCTGGCTTCAAT
>CAJAAV010000257.1 GCA_903937835.1 uncultured Chlorobiaceae bacterium
CGCTAAAGGCAGTGTTTAAAAAGATAATCTGGATACAGAAAAGAAATCTCAGTGCGTATATGTCGCACAGAAAAAAAATTGTTCAAAAACTGGGGTTAACTGATCAAGTGACGTTGTAGGGTTAGGCAGTGCCCAATCTTTTTATACTCGAATTGCTTCGCCGGAGATTCAACAGGCACTGCCTGTTATATCTTTTGATGCCACTCTCAATGCCCCAATGAAACAGGTTCTTTAACGCTGCTGTAGATGGTGAACGTTTTGAACTGTGACCTCATAGCTCTGAGGTTGTTTACGCTAACTCTGGGTGATTCTTATTTTCCATTTTTGGCTTATTCTTGTTTTCCGGTCACATTTGATACTGATATTATTTGCATTTTTGCTTTTTTTGTGCAAATTTCAAATAAATATTAATAGATACCCCATGCTTGTAGAGTTCCGCGTTTCAAATTTTCGCTCGATCAGGGATGAGCAGCGCTTGAGCCTTGTTGCAAATAGTGACAAGAATCATTCGGAGACTCATATTATTCGAAGCGATGCGAAATCAGGTATTTTGCTGTTAAAGTCTGCTGTTATCTACGGCGCTAATGCCAGTGGCAAGTCGAACCTTATCATGGCGATGTCATTTATGAAGAGGGTTGTTGCTGAGTCGGCTACCCATGTCAAGGAGGGGCAGAAATTTCTTTTTCAGCCATTCAAGCTTGATGGTCTTTCATCAACGAAGCCGAGTGAGTTTGAAATTACCTTCATCGAGGCCGGTATCCGCTATCAATATGGCTTTTCATTGCTTCCTGAGAGGATTACTTCGGAGTGGTTGTTGGTGTACAAAACAGCGAAGCCGCAGGTCTGGTTTGATCGGCGGTACAATCCAGAAACAAATATTGATGAGTATACCTTCAGTCCGTTTTTGAGTGGCGAAAAAAAGTTGTGGCAGAAATCGACCCGTTCAAATTCCTTGTTTCTCTCGAAGGCTGTCGATCTGAACAGTAATGCTTTACGGCCTGTTTTTTTATGGATTGTGCAGCAGTTGAATATCATTGGTGCTGGAGAACAGCCTATGATAGAATTTTCAACAGCATTTGCTCAGTTGCCCGAAGGCAAGAAACAATTGCTCGATTTTTTAAATGCCGCCGATTTAAGTATTTCAGAATTATCACTGGAGATTCGTCAACAGCGAGAGATTTCGGTCAGGGTTGAGGGAGAGAAACCGCCTGTTCATCAAGTGATTGATTCAGAGGCTTTGATGCCGATTTTTTTACATACTGGAGCCGAAGGAACTGCGAAATTTGAATTTCATGATGAGTCAACGGGAACACAGCGCCTCTTTGCTTTTGCGGGCCCTATACTTGATGTGTTACGTGAGGGAAGTGTTTTGATTGTTGATGAATTGGATGGAAGCCTTCATACCAAAATCGTTCGTTTTTTGTTGAACGTCATCAACTCATCTACCTATAACAGAAAAGGAGCACAGCTTCTTTTTACAACTCACGATACTTCTGTCATGGATGCAAAACTCTTTCGGAGAGATCAGATATGGTTTGTTGAAAAGGATCGCTCTCATGCAACGCACCTTTATCCTCTGACCGATTTCAGCCCAAGGAAAAACGAAGCTCTTGAAAAAGGGTACCTCGTTGGACGATATGGAGCAATTCCTTTTATCAATGACACGATATTTTAAGGGAAGATATGGCTCGAGATAACCACCCGAAGATTCGTCAGGACAAGAAATTACAACGGAAGAAGGCTTTGAATAAAGGATCTGATCGTCTCCTGATTGTTACAGAGGGAGAAAAAACAGAGCCTTTTTATTTTGGCGAGATCAGGTCGCACTATCGCCTGAGTACTGCCAGAGTGGAAATAATGCAGAGTAAATACGGGACGACACCTCAACAGGTCGTTGATTTTGCTGTCGATAAATGTAACGAGACGAAAGAATATGAAACCGTGTATTGCGTTTTTGACAGAGATGATCATCCAAATTTTTTGAATGCTCTCTATAGCGTCAATGCGCAACACAGGAAACATAAAAATGACAACAAAGAGCTGATCAATTTTTATGCGACTCCCTCTATCCCCTGTTTTGAATTGTGGCTTTTACTGCATTTTGTTCCCGTACATGGCTACATGCACAGGCATGAGATTCAACGGGTATTGAGTGACTATGACAAGCTCCCCGACTACGCGAAAGGGGGGCGTGGATACTTTGACATGACCAGACACCGGCTGGAGGTTGCCTATAAGCATGCTGATTTGTTAACAGCAAATGATCCGCTGGGTAGCGAAAAAAATACTGAGAATCCCTATACTTCTATTGGAAAGCTGGTACAACTCCTTACCTCGATGAATACGCGTTGGCAAAAGTAATGATCACTCCTCAACCGGCTCTCCTTTATCTTTTTACCTTGCTTGAGCGATCAGCGGGTCAATGAAATCATTAATGGCAGACTATTTGTGACAAAAATCGTTAACGATAGCCACCGGGAGTTACAGCAGAGAGCTGACCGGTCGGTCGATATCACCCTCGTTATCCGATACTGGCACTGCGAAAATCCCGAACAGGAGGGCCCTGACAATGTTCGATAAATGGGTCAATCAGGATATCAGCAACGTTCTTGCCCGGCGTAACCGGGTTGTGGTGGGGGCTGAAGCCGCTCATCCGCTTGATTCGGTTGATCTTCAGTGGCTTAGTGACCTGATAGCGCACTTGTCGGATAACGAATATATCAAAGATAAACTCCCGTATATACACGCCCGTTTCAAGAGCAGCCATGGCAGGCAGTGGCGTAAGGGGCTGTGGGGCCATCTGCTGCAACTGCTGGAGTTTGATAGCTCCGGAATCAAGGGGATTGCGTCGCTTGAGGAGGCTACGACCTTTTACACGACTGAACTCTACCGGGTTGACACGGCTATCCGCAGCATCTACGAAGAGTTCTGGGGAGATGAAACGGTTGTTCGCCCATTCCAGGAATATTACAACCAGTTGGTTTCACCCTTTCTCCATAAGTGGTTTCAGTACTTCGACGACTACCGGGAGAACCAGAAGGGACTTTTGATAGAGAGAATCCGTTCCGCTCAAGGGCGAATAGCAATTATTGTGGGTGATGGTATCTCTTATGAAATTTCACAGAGAGTCACTTCAAAAATAGGTGATACGATCAAGGTTGATAACCAGTACCGCTGCTGCGGCATTCCGTCGGTTACCGAAAACAATATGAGCCTGCTCTATCGTGATGATGGAGTTATCGAGCCTTTGCAGTCCAGGCGAGAGGGATATCTTGCCGCACAGGTAGCAAAGCGGATTGTGTTTGTGCAGTTGGAGGAGGTCAACTTTCAACATGCGGAAGCGGATGTGCTCATCTGCTCCTGCAAGGATATTGACGATATAGCCGAAAAAATGCAGCACAAAGCGCTGAAGTTCATCGGTGAAATTGAGAATATGATTGCCGACAAGGTAGTGTTTCTGCTCAATAACGGCTTTCAGGAGGTTGTGCTGACCTCCGACCACGGATTTGTGCTTACCGGTATTCTTGATGAGTCCGACAAGGCCGAAGTGCAGTTTCACGGTCAGGTGTCGAAAGCTGAGCGTTATATCCGCACTGTCGAAAAGCAGAGTGTGTCGGCAGAGCTGATTGAGTATCGGCAACATTACGGGGAGTACCGCTATCTCTACTTTGCAAAACATAACAAGCCTTTTAAAACGCCGGGCAGGTACGGCTATGCCCACGGCGGTCTTGCGCCCCAAGAGCTGATTATTCCGTTTGTCACCTTCAGCCACACAACATCTTCCCTTCAGGAGCTACACATCAGTGTGGCAAACCAGAGCCAGTTGAGCGGTGTAGTGGGCGACTATTTTTCACTCCACCTTAAAGCTGATGATGGAGCGGGTGATATCTTTACCCAGGAACGGAAGGTGCAGATCCTCTTTATCGACAACGGGAAGGAGTTCAACAAGAGTGACATCGTGGCCATTAAAGCGGGTGAACTCATCAAGAAAGAGTTCTCTTTTGACGGTCATCTCACCATCGAAGTGATTGTCGTCGATGCTTCATCCAGGCAGACATTGACAAAAGTGTCAGTAACGCAAACTATTGCCCGCGACCTTGGCGGCCTTTAATCATATTGTTGTGTAACCAAAGAGAAATCAATGAGTATCGTGTTAGACCAACTGGATGAAAAGCTTCTCGAACATTTTCGAGGTTTTGTTGTCAAGAAAGACCTGGTGCAGATGCTCAAGGTCGGCGAAAATGTTCCTGTGTTCGTACTGGAATATCTGATTGCAAATTCATGTTCCACGAATGACGAAGAGGCTATCAAAAAGGGGCTTGATAATGTCAAGCGCATCCTCAGCGACCACTATGTCAACCCCGAAGAGAGCGCCCTTATCCATTCCCGAATCAAAAATGAGGGACGCTACAAAATTATCGACAAGATCAGTGTTGAGCTTGATACCGGCAAAGATGTCTACTGGGCAAAATTGCAGAACAGCAATATCAAGCACGCCAACATCAGCGAAAGCCTGGTAAACCAGCACGAAAAAATGATGCTTGGTGGTATCTGGGCAATTATCGAAATGCGATACGATCCAGGCATCATGATTGGCTCAACCATCTACCCTTTTGTGGTGGAAGAGATCAAGCCGATTCAGCTCTCCAACTTCGAGAACGGTCACTTTGTGCGCAACCGCTTACACTTCACTACGGAAGAGTGGATCGACATCCTTTTGCGCAGTTCGGGAATTGAGCCGTCGGCGGAAGGAATCACCCGGCGCATCAAGTTGCTCCTGATATCGCGCCTCATTCCGCTGGTGGAAGCCAACTTTAATTTTCTGGAAATAGGGCCGCGATCAACAGGAAAAACCTACGTCTTCAAGGAGCTCACCCCCTATGCCGTTGTTATTTCCGGCGGGCAGGGAACCGTTGCCAAGCTCTTTGTGCATGGCTCAACCGGCAAGGTGGGAGCTGTCGGGCAGTGGGATGCCATCACCTTTGACGAAGCAACCGACAAGCTCTTCAAGGAGCGGGACGCCATACC
>CAJAAV010000258.1 GCA_903937835.1 uncultured Chlorobiaceae bacterium
GGGACATTGACGCTGGATATTTTTTAACCCTTAAAAAAAATCAAACATCCATGTCAAACAAATCATCAGCAAAGAAGATGGTGAGGGAAGCTGAACCCGGTCTGCCAGAGGAGGAGCGCGATGAATTAGTAAGGCTTGCTGCTTATTACCTGTGGAAAAAGAAAGGAGAACGACACGGAGGAAATCGAGACGATTGGTTTGAAGCAGAAGAGTTCTTTGACGACCCCATTGTGGAGTCCTTTGACGACTGAGTCAAACCATTTTGCACATCAAAAAAAGCGTTCGTTCAGGAAGTGACCTTTTTGGACGGGCGCGCTTCATGTAGATTATAAATCTTTTATTTGTGTCTTCAGTTCTTTCACTTCAGTTTCAAGGCGATCAAGCTTATCCTTCATCGCTCCGAGGTTGCGCAGCATCGCTTCGTGTTTCAATTGGTCGCGCATAAGCTGTGCGGGAGTTCCCCGCAGGGCAATACCAGGCTGAAGAAAGGATTTCGAGATTCCTGTTTTGGCGGCAACCTGTATGTTGTCGGCAAGCTCAAGATGACCAGCAAATCCAGCTTGCCCCCCGATCAGGCAGTGACGGCCAACCGTGACGCTCCCCGAAATACCAGCCTGTGCTGCAATGACAGTGTCGTCACCAATTTTGCAGTTATGGGCAATCTGTACCAGGTTATCAATCTTAACTCCCCTGCCAATAACAGTGCTCCCCAATGTGGCACGGTCAATAGTCGCATTTGATCCGATTTCCACATCATCGCCGATTTCCACAATACCCATCTGGGGAATTTTCACATAAGAACCATCTTTCTGCGGAGCAAACCCAAAACCATCCGCTCCGATAACACTTCCCGAATGGATGACTACCCTTTTACCGATAATAGTACCATCGTAGCAAGTAACCCCAGGAAAAAGAACAGTATCTTCACCAAGAGAGACGTCGTGCATAAGAACGGTGTGAGCGCCAATAACCGCGTTACTCCCAATCGAACAACGATCACCAATTACAGCATACTCTCCAATTGCGACACCCTCTCCAATTAAAACTGCTTCGCCAATCACGGCCGTTGATGCTATGCCTTTTGCCGCTATGGAGCGTGGGGTTGCAAATTTCTCAAGGAGAAACACAAACGCGGTATAGGGATCATCAACTTTAAGAAAAGAGCTCCTCTGGATAAACTCATCAACACTCACCGAGCGATTAACAATAACCAGCGAAGCCGCTGTGGAGGCAAGAAACCGTGCATACTTCTCGTTAGCTATAAAGCCGACCTGCCCTGTTTCTGCGGTTTCGATCTTTGCGGGACCAGAAATAACCCGGCTGGAACTTCCTACAAGTTCAACCGCATCAAAAAATTGCCCAAGATAGTCCCTGATCTCCTGAATAGTCATATTTTTCAAGCAAATAAACCCGCTTTAGAAAGAGGAAAAAATTAATTAATTTTTCTGCCTTTTTAGTTATATTCGATCTCTTTTGAAATGTTGTCATCTCAAGAAAAACGATTAGAACATACACCTCGGCGTTGAATGTACTGCCATTAATATAATCCCTTTCAATTGAAAATGCAGGACACAAAGGTAAAACCTATTAAAATTTTCGCAGGACGCAGTAATCCGGCCCTCGCTGAAAAGATTGCCGAATACCTCGATATGGCACTTTGTAATGCCAAGGTCGACAACTTTTCCGATGGGGAAATTTCGGTCAACTATTTCGAATCAGTCCGTGGATCAGACCTCTTCATTATCCAGTCCACTAATCCACCAGGCGATAACCTGATGGAACTGCTGATCATGATTGATGCTGCCAGAAGATCTTCAGCAGCCAGAATCACTGCTGTTATGCCCTATTACGGCTATGCCCGACAGGACAGAAAAGACCGGCCCCGTGTTGCCATCACCGCCAAACTTGTTGCAAACCTGCTTACCCAAGCCGGAGCCAACCGTATTTTGACCATGGATTTGCATGCTCCACAGATTCAGGGTTTTTTCGATATTCCTTTCGATCACCTCTATTCCAGTGTAGTGCTGATAAACGATATCCGTCACAGAGAATTTCGCGACAATCTTGTTGTAGCATCTCCTGATGTTGGCGGAGTCAAGCTTGCCAGAAAATTTGCAGAAGAACTCGGCACCGATCTGGTGATTGTCGACAAACGCCGACCAGCGGCCAATGTTGCAGAAGTCATGAATATTATCGGCGACGTCAAAGGAAAAAACGTTCTTCTTGTTGATGACATGATAGACACTGCCGGAACCATTGTCAACGCGGCAAAAGCCATCCGTGAAGCAGGTGGGCTCAAGATTTATGCAGCAGCAACACACCCCATTCTTTCGGGCCCGGCCATTGAGAGAATCAACGCTTCAATACTTGAAAAATTGATCGTAACCGATTCTGTTATAACGAGTCATGCCTACTCATCGAAAATTGAGACCGTATCTGTCAGCAACCTCATCGGCGAAGCTATAAAACGTATTTATGAAGATGATTCTGTCAGTTGCCTGTTCGACAGCAAAAATATCATCGAAAAACTTACGAACCTTCATTAAACACAAGCGATAAAAGAGATAAAGGAAGAGCATGGAAACTATTGTATTAGGGGTAGAGCCTCGTATTATCAAAAAGGGAGACGCTGAAAAACTGCGGAAGAACGGTATCGTTCCTGCCGTTGTCTATCATAAAGGCGAAGAAACCGTCGCCGTCGGTGTCAATGAATTGGCTCTAAAAAAAATTGTACACTCGGCTGAATCACATATTATCGATCTTCAGTTTCCTGACGGCAAAATTAAACGCTCTTTTATCAAGGACGTTCAATTTCACCCGGTGACCGACAGAATCATTCACACAGACTTCCAGCTCTTCTCTGCAGATGAGATCATTGAACTCGAAGTCCCTGTTGCTGTTTCCGGCGACAGTGCCGGAGTTGAAAAAGGTGGTAAACTTCAGATTATCCTTCATGCGCTCACAATAAAGGGCAAACCAGAAAATATGCCTGACCATATAGTGATTGATGTAACCGCGCTTGAAATCGGCCACTCACTTCATGTCAAAGAGATCCCGATGGACGCCTATTCTTCCCTCACCATCATGGACGATCCAGACGCTCCGGTTATCACCGTACTTGCCTCGAAAAAAGAAGCAGAAGTCACTGCCGAAGAGGCTCCATCAACACCAGGCTGAGACCGTTTCTGCTGCTGTTGACAAATCCGGTTCTTTACTATGCAAAGCTGCTTTTCTACCGGGAAAAGCAGCTTTTTTTTATTCTATGCAATCACATTCACCGATAGCCCTACAAGCTTGAACACAAACAGCAGCACACTATCATCCCTGCTGAACAACACTCCCACAGCAGGGCCTATCAAAGTCCAGAAAAAAGGAATGCGCCTTTTTCTGACGATCGCTATCGTTTTTTTTCTGCTCATCCTGCTTGTAAAGGCAGAACTTGTACTGATAAGTTTCCGTTCCCTTTTTACAGCAACCGCGCTCTTTCTCTCAGCTCCGGAAGCTTTCATGGAAATATTCACTCCGGAGATTGTTGAATTCTGGGCTGGAGCGATCTACCTGGTTGCACTACCGGTCATTCTTGCGCTTATCGCCCGAAAATCTTTCAGGAAAAAAAGAGCGCCGACTCACAAAGAACTGAGTCTCAGCAAAATAAGCCTAAGGGCGTTCATGCACCATACCATAGCCCTCTACGCTTCAGTCATCATTTTTGTTCTCTACTCGGCCGCATTCCTTGCTCCGTTCATTGCTCCCTTCAGCCCCTTGCTTGGCCCCCAATTGTCGGCAACGCACTTGGCAACCGCATCCTTGGCATTGGTTGGATTGAGTTTCTCCAGTGCGGGTTTCAGCGTAGACCAGAGGAGTTTGCTGATATTATCGGCCTTACCGCGCACGCGTGATATCGGTAA
>CAJAAV010000259.1 GCA_903937835.1 uncultured Chlorobiaceae bacterium
AAAACTGATTGAAGAGAATCCTGTACCAGCACCCAAGTCCATGATTGAATCTTTCTCGAACATGCTCGTTGAAAATGCCAAACGCCAGATAGGCGGCAGCTTCCCAAAAGAGCTGGACGAAAAACAGTTTTATATTTCAATGAGGCCGAATGCTGAAAAACACGTACAATGGCTTCTTATCAGCCAGAAAATAGCTGAGATCAATAAGCTCGAAGTATCAGAAGACGACATCAAGGCTTTTGCGGAAAAAGAGTCTGGAAAAAATGAATCCATGACGGCCGAAGATCTCCTGAACACCAATATGTCAGCCGAATTCAGGGATTACATTACCGATACCATCCTGAAAGAGAAGATCTACGATATTATTAAATCGAAGGTAACGATCACCGAGGAAGAGAAGCCTCTTCCCGCTCATAGAGGCTGATTTTTCGAACATTCACAGTTTCAAAAAAGCAGGAGTTTTAAAGAACTCCTGCTTTTTTGATTTTATAGCCCTTCAATCAGTGCTGTAGCAACCGCAGCATGACGGTCGTGAGCAATCGAAATCTTGATTGAGCAGCCAGAGGGAATGCACTGCGCATGAGCTGGCCGCACATAAGGCCTGCCCTGTTCATTATTGAGTATTTCAAAACTCTTCCAGTGAACCCCCCCGGAAAACCCTGTGCCAAGAGCCTTGACAACGGCCTCCTTGGCTGCGAAGCGACCGGCAATACTGGCAATCACCTGTGGTTTCTGTAAACAGAGGGTAATCTCCTCTTCAGAAAGAAACCGTTGGAGAAACTTCATTCCATAGCGACTGTACAGGGTTTCAATCCGGTCAAGATCAACAATGTCTATTCCAACTTCCATATTTGCGCCGGTTCAGACAAGCCTGATTGTCATGGAAAGATCAAGAGCCTTGACGCTGTGCGTCAGTTCACCGATAGAAATAAAATCAACGCCGGTTTCAGCCACCTCGACAACATTGTGCATCCCGATATTACCGGAAGCTTCAAGAAGAACAGTACTGCAAGCAGTTTTGACATAATCGACAGCCACTTTCAGCAGTTCAGGGGTAAAGTTATCAAGGAGAATAATATCCGGTAAACAGACCAGTGCTTTACTCAACTCATCCATGGAACGAACCTCGGTTTCGATCTTCACATCAAGTTGTTGCTTCTCACGGTATATCTGTGCACGACGAATAGCGGAAGCAATGCCACCGGACGCATCAATATGGTTATCCTTGATGAGAATCAAATCGAACAGACCAAAACGGTGGTTTTGACCTCCGCCAATTTTGACCGCCTCTTTGTCAAAATAGCGCAACCCGGGAGCTGTTTTCCGGGTATCAAGAATTTTTACCCCGGTATGGCTTACCTTATCAACATAACCCTTCGTTCTGGTGGCTATTCCTGACATGCGCTGCATAAAATTAAGTGCTGTGCGTTCTCCGACAAGGAGAGGAGCCAGCTTGCCTGTCGCTTCAAGTATCACTTCACCGCAGAGCACAGCTTCCCCATCCTTGCGATAAAGATGGACAGAAAGCCCCGGATCACAAGCTGCAAAAACCTGCATGACAACGTCAAGACCTGCCACAACACCATCTTCTTTGGCTCTCATAACCGCGCTACCCTCCTGAAGGGGGGCAATCGTTGCCAGAGTGGTAATATCACCAGTATAACGATCCTCTTCAAGGGCAAGCATAATAGCCCTTGCGCGGCAACCCTCGTAAAAATCGAGACGCGTACTGTTATTCATAATAGCCGCTCTTGAAACGTTGAAAAATAAGTACAACGCAACAAAGGTAGTGAATTTTATACTCTTTTTGGAGTCTTAAGGCCACCCGTCATGCAAGAGCCCCCGTCTTTCCATCAAGGAGTGATTTTATGCCTCATTGTAGAACGAGATAGAGAATTGTTATATATTGTCAGTATTCTTGTTATGGATAGAGGGCAGGTTATCAATTTATAAAATAATCTCGAAGCGCTGCCCGGTTTCGGGGCTTTTTTATGGTTACGAAAATATGGAAATCAGTAACATCAAATTTAAGGCATTGTTTCAGGATGTAGCCTCACTGCAAAATATTTGGCGTTTCTCTACGGTAAACACCCGGGATGTCGATTTTCTCAATTTCAGACAACGTTCCGAATGGCTTCAGTTTACCGGCCTGCACGACAAGGATGGGCATGAAATTTTTGAGGGAGACCTTTTACAGTGGGCGAACTATATCGTTGAAGTTGTTTTTGATGCTGGAAGTTTTAAAGTTTTGAATGATGGGAACGCCGACATGCTCCTGTGGTATTGCTTGCCCGAATGTACGGTTATCGGCAACAAATACGAAAAGAGGGCCAAGTCATAATGAAACGGCAAGCCAAATCATGCGTCAGGCTCGTTAATATGGTTTTTTATGCCCACCACGGAGTACGAAAGGAAGAACATACCGTGGGTGCCAAATATGAGGTCGATGCCGAACTCTCTTTCGACTTCGCCGATGCTGCAATAAACGATGACATCACGAAAACCGTGGATTACGGCACAGTGTACAGAAAAATAAAGGAGGCACTAACCCTGAAAAAATACTTTCTCATCGAAGCCGTCGCCTATGAGATCGCACAAGATCTCCTCCGGGACTTTTCGATTCTCGACAATGTTGCCATAAACGTTCGCAAGCGCAATCCTCCCGTTGACGGTATCTGCGATTATGCAGAGGCCGATTACTCCACCTCCCGTCACTGAAATCATGCCAGCTCATAAGGTATTTATCGGGATAGGCTCCAATATTGGAGACCGCCTCTGCCACCTTCAGGAGGCCGTCAACCAGCTTGCCCTTCTCGATGAAACATCAGTATCTGCGGTATCATCAATTTATATGACCGAACCAATCGGCGATACTGAACTAAACAGGTTTTATAACGGTGTAATCTTGCTTGACACCACATTTTCACCAGAAGAGCTCCGCCTGCAGTGCAAAACTATTGAACAGGAGCTAGGACGCCCTGACACCTATTCTCGTTGGAGCCCAAGGGTTATCGACCTCGACATTCTGCTTTATGACAGCACGTTCGTCCACTCTGAAACACTCTCAATACCCCATACAGAGCTTCATCACCGAAATTTTGTCCTTATCCCCCTGCTCGACATTGCCAATCCTGTGCATCCCGTCATGCGGACAACCATTCTGCAGCTCCTCAACTGCTGTCCTGACCGCTCAGTACTGGTAAGAATAAAAGAAAGCGTAGAGATAAAAAAAAAGACGGACTACCTTCAATAGGAGTCCGCCTCTAAAAGCAGCCGTATCTACAAAGAGCTGATTGAGTTCTCTCAGTTGGCAAAAGTAATGTTAAGATTACCTTCTATAAAATCAGCGCCTTCCGTTTTTCGACCTACAAGCACGTTGGGAAGAATAATGCTTTTGCGAAAGTTATTGATATCGACCAGCAGTTCATCGCCTTTGATATTCACATTGAGCTTCTGCACCTCAACATTCGGCAGATAAAGGCTCAGAACATATTTCCCGTTAATTTTCTCCAGCATCTGGGTTCTGTCACTACTGTAAAGAATATCTGCAGGATTTTTGTCACCAAACATTTCTTTGCTCAACTCGTAAAGCCTTTCGGTATTGATAATTTCTGCCGTAGACTGTTTAACCCGGAAAATAGGTACCGGATAAAAACAGTTTTCAATCACTTTGAGGTACTTGCTCTGAATATCGATAAGACTCTGCAGATAGCTGTCGGAGGAACTTGAAGGAAGGATCTTGTTGACCACAGCAGCATCAAGCTTATAGCCGAAGAGGTTGAGGTAGGTCTGTACCCGTAACGCTTCCTTGATAACCATATTTTCAGGATTAAGAACAACCCTGAACGTCGTTACTGTTTTATCCTGAAGCATGGCGTGCAGCTCTTTCATGTGCGCGTTCACCTCCGGCATAAGCTTGAAGATATTTTTCTTCGGCATGAACTTGCTCAGAAGCGGAGCGGCAAAACCAATAGCTTTTGAATGCCAGCCGCCAATTTTATCAGCATACCAGCCATAAGATTCCGGCATGCCAAGCAAACGCATGGTCTCGCCAGTTGGAGCCGCATCAACAACAACGACATCATAATTCCCTGACTTGGCTGCTTTCCAGATATAGCGAAGACTGATCATCTCCTCCATACCCGGCATAATCGCAAGCTCTTCGGCGACAACTTCATTCGCACCGTCGTGCATTAATATCGATGAAAAATAGGAATAGAGCTCAGTCCAGTTTTCCCTGATTTCGGCAAGAACATTCACTTCCATGGCAAAAAGATTCTTTTCGACTTCCATAGGGGTGGAAGAGAGTTCAGCATTCAATGCATCTGCAAGGCTGTGAGCCACATCAGTACTCATAATCAACACACGTTGTCCTCTTCGGGCAATAGCGGTTGCAGATGAAGCTGAAACGGTAGTTTTTCCTACCCCTCCTTTACCCAAGTTAAGAATAATTCTCATGTTGATAATAAAAACTATTGAGTGAACTTTGATCTTGACTGAAAGCGTTTATCGCTGGGCGTCTCCTTCGATATCGTGTTCATTGCCAGTGATCTGACTTGCTTCACTGGTTTTGTTTTTCGACGTATCAACATCAGACGGTACCGCTGGAACAACATTTTCAGCAGGATGAACATTGCCCATTTCCGCATCCGAGCGAACCACTATTTTTTTTCTTGAAACACTTTCTCCGACACCATGTTCACCAGGAACCACCGGGTTTGAAGAAATATCATCCATACTCATCATGTTTTTCACAATTGATGGTATGTTCTCATCAAGAGATTTGATGGTAATATTTTTGCGTGTGGCCACTCCTTCAAGATCATCAACAATGCGTTTTTTTCCCGCAGATGCCACCGAACCCGTACCTTTTTCACTGCCTTCATCATTGCTGTTGAAACAATTATCATTCAGTGTCGTGTCGTCATCACTTGTTATATGAACGCTCTTTCTTTTTGGAGCAGTATCGCTATCGTCACCCGTATTACGCTGTCGAGATCGAGGTAACTCTTCATTGGATTCGGCATTATCACCTTTTGGCGAAGACCGTTGTGCCCTTCTCTTCGAGGTCTCACCAAAACTCGAAGAAAGCCGTAACAGCTTTCCTACCGATCCGATCATCCCGTCATTTCTGACGGCAGTTTTAACAATATTTATGAGAAAGCGCTCAGCCTGAGGATTATCTGCTATACTGTTCAGCAGCTCATTGAGGGCAGTGAGCATGCCTGGAACATGCTGCAGGTCACTCTTTACCTGATCACGAATCTTGAACGGAGCATCTCCGATAAAATCCTTTATCGATCCAGCAATTCTTTTCAATGTTGCCGGATCTGTGGGAAGCATATTTTCAATTCCCTTTATGGCATCCGCCGGGGAAAACCCTTCGTGTTTATGCTCTCCTGCCTGCTGCGGGGTGCGTTCATCAGGTACATAACCAAGACTTGCTTTATACTGCTCCAACAGATCCTGGCCATAACCAATATGACTTTCCTGCTGAACAGTACCAGGAGCTTCAAATCGGTAAGAAATTGCCTGAGGTACACAAACTCCCCTTGCACCCTGCAAAATAAGTGCAGAGACATCATCAGGAAGATTTTTTCGGTAATTAAGACCAAGGTACTCTTCTATGATAGACTCCATGAGGGTATGAAGTCTGTTCATCAAGTCTGCCTCCCGCAGTTCAACCATATCAAAAATCACATAGACAGGCTCTTTTTCCTCACGCCGAATCTTAAGATTAAGCGTCGCAAAATCATGATCTTTATTCCGGCTGTTAACAGAGACAGAACCAAGGTTAAACCTGTCAAGGTAATCCTTGTTCAAACCTCTTGCCCAGAGGTAAACAGCCTTGTCGGTATAGATCAAGTAATCCTGAAAGGCAATATTACCGACTCGTTCCTGATGTGATTCATAAAAAACCCCCTCAAAAAATGCAATCGGATTTTCACCGGCACTCATGAGTCCTTTCTGAAAAAACTCACTGACATCACTCTGTTCGGTCTGACCCGAAACATAAACAGACACATTAGCCATTACCCATACCCATTCACTTAGTAACTTAAAAACCGACTGAAACTAAATTTATGAAAATTTTACAATAAACAGAAATAACTCAACCAACCAGAAGATGTCGGATTTTTGTGAAAATAAAAAAGGCAGTGAAAGTTTTGAGCTTTTCACTGCCTGTGCAAAGGGCATAACAGCTATGCTTACTTGGCGAACTTTGATTCAACAGCCTTGGACGGAACAGCATAACCTGATACTTCAGGAGATGATCCACGAAGGCTTGTGCCTCCACCCGTGCTGCCATAAGCATTGCGATTGATTCTCATAGTACCTTTGCCTAAAGAATCAAACAACATACCTACAGTCTCCCAATGCCCCTCAACCATCACTTCAAAAATACGTCCGGACGCAGCCAGGATATCGGTAAAAACGCCACCACCACTCATAGTTCCTCCTAAAAATTTAATTATTGGAAAGTTAGCAAAATTTAAAACAGTTTCCCTCAAACAATTTACGGTATTAAAAAACAAATCCAAGAAAAAAATTTACTCTTTGGAACGGAGCAACCTCCGACAACAGAGTAACTTCTTTTATTTTCTTACAGGTCCCTTCTGAAAGGAGCCCGCAAAATTCTTGACGACCTCAGAGGCAGATACCCCTGCATCACCAACGGCCGTTGCAGCATTTCCTGTCGCATTTTCAACGGTCTCAACAGCGTTGACATACAACGCGCTGGCAGTTCTTGATGCGTCTCTAACAGTAATGGCAACCCTGTCAATAGTTTCGCCCACAACTCCGCCCGTATTGCCAAGCATATTACCAATACCCGATGCATCGATAACAGCACCAACCGTGCCGGTTACGGTATCAAAGAGGTTGCCTGCAAGATTCAGACCACCCACGACAGCACTTTGGACGGTAAGGAGCACACTTTCTGCAACAAAAGTAAGACGATCAGTAAATTCAAGCTCTTTAAAATCCTGACGCAGTTTCTGGTAAGATTCCGACATATTTTTCTCCATTGAAGGTGGGGCTATGATCAAACAAAGCCCTTGTTAAAATTAAAACCAACTAAATTACTTTGTTCAAATTTAAACATAAATATCTATCAAAGCAAATACTCCGCCCAAAGATTCAATATCCCCTATCATACGCCTTTTGTTCCTTTTGTGATCGGCTGTGATTCTGATGGTCAAGGTCAAACGGAATGTGAAGCCATTTGTCTTTGAAGACAGCATCCCCCGGCTCAAGACCAGTCAGACTGATCGGAAGTGTGATGATTTTACGCTGATTACCAATTTGCACAAACAACTCATCGCCGGTTACCCATACGTCGATATCCACAGGATTGGCAAACATAAGTTTCAACTGTACCTCATAAACATCACCGCTGCGGACAAACTTTATCGGCGGCTCGTCATACATCATGTCAGAGGGATCGGTATCACCATACATATCTTTGGCAAACATCTCAAGTGACTTGAGACCAACAATTTCCTGTTCATACATCCTGAGTTTTTTAACCGGAAGCGGGGAAAAACCCTCCTCTATCTCTCCGAGGTATTTCTGCTGGATAGCTTTCCAATTTTCGAGATATCCACTATCCTCGTTCGTATCAAGCAGCCTGTTGACAAGCACCATATCAACCTTGAAACCGTAGAGGTTCAGATAGGTGAGGGCTCGCATAGTCTCTTTGATAGACATTTTCTCAGCATTCATGACCAGCCGCACTGTCGATTTCTGATTATCGGTGAGGATCTCACGGATATCCTCCAGCTCATCAAAAACCTGATCAACCGACTCAATAGCATCTGCCGGTGGAATAAAAAATGCAATTTTATCAGACATTTTTGAAAGAGGCTTGCTCAGCGGCTTGATAAGATACTTATTGACGTTTTTCACCGCTTTCATTCCCCATGCAAGGGTATCGGGAAGAGAGAGCAGACGCAGGGTTTCACCTGTAGGTGCCGTATCAAGCACAAGAACATCATAAAGCCCGGAAGCTTTATAGCGCTTTATCCTCAAAAGGGAAAAAAGCTCTTCCATACCTGGCAGGATGGTCATTTCATCTGCCATAACCCCGGAAATGCCCTGAGCCATAAAAATCCTCGTGTAATACTTCTGGACAGACTGCCAGTTCTGCTTGAGATCAACATAAGGATTGACCTCAATGGCATGAAGATTCTCCTTAATCTTTGTAGGTTCTGCGCCAAGAGGCAGGTTAAACGAATCCGATAAGCTATGGGCGGGATCAGTTGAAAGAACAAGAGTACGGTAGCCCAGCTCCGACAAGCGGACTGCCGTAGCCGCAGAGACGCTGGTTTTACCTACCCCGCCTTTACCTGTAAAAGTTAAAATACGCATGAACCGGACATTGGATTTTGAGAATGCAAGAGGGAAAACAGAAAAAACTAAAGATATAACTCTAAGTTGACACTACAAAAGATATGACAGACACTCTTTTAATATTAATTTTTTTGGTCATATTAAAATTCTTCTTCACAGGGAAATGAGGTTCAAGACATTAACAATTTAAACACATGAGTTCAGAACAAGGCAACTACAGCAATGAGTGCTCTTCGCGTTTTGCCAATATCCGGGCAACTGTCGTTCAGGCACGCCGCATCAGCAGTGATGTCAGCATCATAACCCTTGAGTGCCCTGCAATTGCTGCAACAGCAAAGCCAGGCAACTTTGTCAACATCAAGGTTAACGACGCAACACAGCCTCTGCTCAGAAGACCGTTTTCCATACACAACGTCAGGGGAACTCTCGTCGACATCATGGTGAAATCAATTGGTCCGGGAACAACTCTTTTCTGCAATGCCACTGAGGGCTCAACGGTAATGGCACTCGGCCCGCTGGGAAACAGTTTCGACCGAACCAGCGAGGAATTTCAAACCGCTATACTTGTTTCTGGCGGAATCGGCACAGCTCCAATGCTTTTTCTTGAAAAAACACTTGCTGCAGAAGGCAAAAAGGCGATCAACCTGATTGGAGGCCGAACGAAAAATGATTTGCTCTCCCAAAACCTTACCAACTGCCGATTTGCGACAGATGACGGCTCTGCAGGGTTCAAGGGCACTGTAGTCGATCTGCTCCGCGCCGAGCTTCCCGGCCTCAACGATGAGGGAACTCTCAAAGTTTTCGCATGCGGACCTAATCCAATGCTGAAAGCACTTGCCACTCTCTGCCATGAACACCATCTGACATGCGAAATCTCACTCGAATCAATGATGGGTTGCGGCATCGGTATATGCTACGGCTGCAGCGTCGAAGTTAAAGATCCGGATGGAGGCATCCGAAGCATCCTGCTCTGTCGGGAAGGCCCCGTCATCAACGCAAAACTTTTTATGGCATAAGAAGTATATTTGTTGTATTATGACAAGCAAGGATACACCATAATTATACATAAAGGGAAGATATTTTACGGACGCTTTTTCAACGAATCTCCAACTACCATGGCAAAAGGACTTAACAAAGTAATGCTGATCGGCCATCTCGGCAACGATCCTGAATTAAGGACAACAACATCCGGTCAATCGGTGGCCAATTTCACTTTAGCCACCAATGAAAGTTTCAAAGACAGCAGTGGCAACCTGCAGGAGAGAACCGAATGGCACAGAATTATCACATGGGGTAAACTTGCCGAAATATGCAACCAGTACCTGAAAAAGGGGCGACAGGTCTATGTTGAGGGTCGTTTACAGACCAGAAGCTGGGATGATGCCAAAAGCGGCGAAAAGAAATATGCAACCGAGATTGTCTGTTCAGATATGCAGATGCTCGGCGGACAGCGGGAACAGGGAAGCGGACAAAGTAGCAATGAAAATAATTCACAGGGTTACGGCCATCAGGAGAACTCATCAAATACTTTGTCACAAACGACTTCTCCCTCAGTTCCGATGCTTGAAAACGAAAAGGACGACCTGCCGTTCTGAACTCTTTTTAACCTTTCAGGGCGCATCCCGGTGCGCCCCATGATGCCTGACCTCACCAATGGACGCATTAAAAAAAAATATTCTGGCTGGCACCATTTCACCGGTTTATTTCTTGTACGGCCCTGAAAGCTATCTCAAGGAAGAGCTTGCCGGCACAATCAGAACAGCAATTTTTCCCTCGGAAAGTGAGGCGGCAAGCAACACCCATATCCTGTACGGTGCCGATTTGACTCATGGAGAGCTGGTTTCGAAGGCTTCCGAATACCCGATGTTCACTCCAAAACAGCTTATCGTTGTCCGGCAATTTGAAAAAATCAAAAAACCGACGACAAAGGAACTGCAGAAACAACACGAAGAAAAATTCAGCCGCTATATCGCCAACCCGGCAGAATTTACTGTTCTGATACTTGATGCCGATCAGATCGATAAAAAAGATATTGAAAAATTCCCCTTCAGCACACTAAAAAAATATCGCCACGAGTTCCCTGTCATCAAGGCTCCTGACCTCTTCGCCTTTAACAGAGCCAAAATGGCCGGATGGGAATTTGAGCCCGATGCGCTCAAGGCTTTTACCGCATCTATCCAGCCCTCGGCAAGGGAAATATGCCATGAAATTGAAAAGATAATTCTGTACACTTCCGCCCGAAGCGGCGAAAAGCGCATTACTGCGCCCGATGTCTATGACTGCATCGGCATCTCACGCACCTATAATGTTTTTGAGCTTGAAAAAGCCCTTGCAGCACGTAGCCTGAGACTCTGCAGCGGCATATCGCTAATGATCATGGATCACGAGGGACAAAAGGAGGGACTCAGCAACATCGTCCGCTTCCTGACAACCTTTTATATCCGTCTCTGGAAACTTTCTCTGCCCGAAGTACAACGGCTACCCCAGGCAGAAATCGCGAAAATTCTCGGTATGTACGGCAAGCAGGAGTACTTCGTAAAAAACTACCTTGCCTACACCCGATCTTTTTCCTTGCAGGATACAGAGCAGGCAATCGCTGCACTGAGAGAGACTGATGCCGCACTCAAAGGACTGCTTCCCTACCCTGATGAAAAATATCTGCTTCTGCAACTTATGCAGAAACTCTTGGGACAGCATTCACAACCACCCTTTGCGCCGGTACCATAAGATCGTTTTTGTAACCCCTTCAGCAAGAGTGGTTTCTGCAGTATATCCAAGATCACGTTGAGCCCGCTCTGGAGAGCAGACCCAATAGTTCTGCAAGAGTTCATTGACCTTATCACGGTTGATCAACGCAGGCTTCCCCTGTAGCGATCCGATTGCACCAATCACCCTGCCAACAAATAAAACAAGTGGAGCGGGCAGTGAAATCCTGAACAGCTTCGTAAAGCCGAGCACCGGTCGGGCAGCTTCAATCACGTCATCCCATGACCATGAACAGGATGAGGTGATATAATAAACCCGGCCAACAGTTTTCTCCGAACGAGCCGCAGCCATAATACCTCTGACAAGATCGTCAACATAAATCATGCTGAAGCGCTGCGTCGCCGCACTGCCTGCCGACACCAGAACTCCTTTGGCAAGCATCTGAAAAACCTGAAGCACATCCCGATCCCCCGGCCCGTAGACTGCAGGAGGACGTACAATGGTAACCGGAATCAGGCCAGAACTTTCTATACATAAAGTTTCTGCCCTTAATTTGCTGCGGCCGTAGGCACTCACCGGACGAGAAGGATCAGACTCTTTAACCCCTTGTATGCCTTCCGAAGCCGGGCCTGCAACCGTAAGCGACGACACGAAGAGAAATCGTTTGAGTGCCGGGTTATGCTTCCTGACTGCAGCAAGCAAGTTCCGCACCGGCATCACATTGCCCGCATCATACCCTGCTTCGTCAAGAGCTTTGGTGACCCCCGCGAGGTGCATAATCCGGTCAACATCACGCACTGCTCTACCAAGAGTCTCAAGATCGCTGAAACTCCCCCGAACAACCTCCACACCCTCAGGCAAAGCTCCTGCCAAACTTTCCGGACGAAGAAAAACCTTTACCCTCTCTCCTTCTTCCAACAGACGCATCAGGACTCGCGAGCCAATAAAACCAGTTGAGCCCGTAACAAGTATTGTTTCACTCATAACACCTTATCCCTTTATTTATTCAAGCACTCCAACTGCTCATCCCCCATGGGGGCTTCTCCTGCAGCAAAAAAACGAACCCTGTTTTAACAGAAAAAAATAAAAATTTTAATACATTTCGGTTTCTAAGCAAAATCTGCTTACTTGAAAACCGGTCATCGAGAGAAATAACGAAAACGAAACGACCGTAAAAACAAGAAATTCCAGCTTTATAGTGTAATCGCTGAAGTAAAATTGTATTCCTGTGGAGAAAACCAAAGACTTATTTAAAAAATGCATTGAGTATACTGTTGCCGATGAGGTAAAGTCTCAGGGCCTATATCCTTTTTTTCATCCAATAGACGAAAATGAAGGTCCGGTCGTCTCTTTTGGTGGACGCAAGCTGGTTATGGCTGGCTCGAACAATTATCTTGGCCTTACCGCCGACCAAAGAGTAAAGGCGGCCTCAATTCAAGCCATCAACAAGTACGGCACAAGTTGCAGCGGCTCCCGTTACATGACCGGCACCGTGAACCTGCACGTCGAACTGGAAGAAAAGCTTGCTGACTTTTTTGAAAAGGAACGCTGCCTGCTGTTCAGCACCGGCTATCAGACAGGACAGGGGATCATCCCGACGCTGGTTCAACGCGGCGAATATATTGTATCAGATCGCGACAACCATGCAAGCCTTGTGGCAGCATCCATTATGGCGCAGGGAGCTGGAGCAAACCAAGCCCGCTATAACCATAATAACATTGAAGATCTGGAGCGCGTTCTTCAGACTATTCCGGAAGCTGCAAGCCGACTGATTGTTTCAGATGGAGTATTCTCGGTTTCCGGTGAAATTGTTGATCTCCCGAATCTTGTGAGATTGGCAAAGAAATATGGCGCCCGCATTCTCATTGACGATGCTCATGCCGTCGGCGTGATTGGCAAAAATGGCCGAGGAACCCCGTCAGAATTTGGCCTGGTCAACGAGGTTGACCTCATCATGGGGACATTCTCAAAAACCTTTGGTTCACTCGGCGGTTACGTTGTCGGAGACCGTTCCGTCATCAATTATATCAAGCACAACGCAGCATCACTTATCTTCAGCGCGTCACCCACCCCGGCAAGTGTCGCAGCCGTTCTGACCACCCTCGATATCATACGCACCGAACCCGAACTTATGGAGCGGCTCATTGCCAATACCGATTACGTTCGCCAGGCACTGCTCAAAGCCGGATTCACCCTTATGCCATCGCGCACAGCAATCGTCACTGTGCTGATCAGCGACCAGATGAAAACCCTTTACTTCTGGAAAAAACTGTTTGATGCCGGAGTGTATGTCAACGCCTTCATACGTCCCGGCGTCATGCCCGGCCACGAAGCGCTTCGCACCAGCTTTATGGCAACCCACGAACGCGTGCATCTCGACAAAGTTATCACGGAATTTTGCACCATCGGCAGGGAACTTGGTGTGATCTAAAGCACTCATCCTTTACCATCCTGTATTGAGCAATCCCCGGAAACCACCGGGGATTTTTTGTTTCAGCAATTTATGTTGCAGACACAACACCGTGCCCCGTTTTACCCCAATAGTTGAACATTTCTATTATTTTTTTCATTAGATTAATAGTCTTATACGTTCTATTGATTCCTGTTCTGTGTTGCGTGTAGAAAGTTTTGAGGATTTATGAACCCAGGTATGGTAACAAGAGATGTCGACACTGTTTTTATTTGTTCGTATCATTGCAACTAAACCACATACAATCTGAAAACAAAACATGTACAAGCGTATCGCTTCGTCCGTTTTGTTCTGTCTGCATTCTGCCTGATGACGTTGCTGGTGCCACTCCCCTCTTATGGAGCTGATACCGGTACGGTAAAGGGCAAAATCATCGACAAGGCCGACGGTGAAGGCGTTTACTGCGCTTCGGTCACCATTGTAGGTACCACCATTGGTACAGCAACCGACATGAATGGCACCTTTACCCTTCAGAACGTCCCCGCAAAATCCCAGAAAGTCTCTGTATCCATCGTCGGCTACTCCCCGGCAAGCCAGGTTGTGACTGTCAGCACAGGCCAGACCGCCGTTGTGAGCCTGCAACTCGGTCAGACCACTATTATGGCATCCGAAGTTGTCGTTGGTGCATCTCTTTTCAAACAGGATCGGCTTAACGTTCCTGTTACCGTAAACGTCGTATCACAGGAAAAAATAAAACAGGAATCCAATCCTACGCTCGACAAAGTAATCGAGGATGTTCCTGGAGTTGTCGTCAACCGCGCAGGCGGCCAAACCACTTCTACCGTACAGATTCGTGGCTCAAACACCTACCAGGGTGGCGTTATCGGTACCCGCGTACAGGGCTACTATGACGGCTTCCCGCTTAACACACCTGAAACCGGTGAGGTTGTCTGGTCTTCGGTCAACATAAATGCCGCTGACAAGGTGGAAATCCTGAAAGGCGCTGCTGCTAACCTCTACGGCTCAGGCGCAATGGGTGGTGTTGTTAATGTCTTTGGTCACCTTCCTGAAAAATTTGAAGTGAAGGCTGGTATTAATGGCGGATTTTACGATGCTCCGCCATCAAGCGACCAAAGTGTTTTCCACAACAGCTATGACCAGCGGTTCTGGAACAGCTACGTCGGAGTTGGCAACAAGAGCGGCAAGTGGAACTACAACCTGCTCTTCACACACAGCAATGATGACGGCTATCGCCAGAACTCCCAGAACGAACTGAACGATGTCAAGCTGAATGCTCGGTATGACTATTGACGCAAAACAATACCTTCAACTGAGTGCTTTTTACGATGAAACAAAAGGTGGTTATGCAAGCACCTGGCCTTATGAAATTGTGACCCTTACGCAAACAGGTGCAATTTATAACCCTCACCCTGAGCTGGCATATGATGCGGCTAATTCGGTTTACACCGATGACACCATCAAGCGCAAAAATGCACTGGTCGGCCTGAATTATGTCAACCTGCTGAGTGAAAAGCTGAGCCTTGACGGGAGGCTCTACTACACCCATAACGCAACCAAAATTGATTCCAACCCTTCGGGTGTTCGGCAGCAATTTCTGACCAGCTCGATGGTACTCAATAATGCGGCTATTCAGGCGACGGGATTAGCAACTGCGAACATGCTTGATGTCAGGGGAGTTCCTGCGGCTGCATGGGCAGCAATGCCTCCTTTCGTTAAAGCAGGCGCACCATTCTTTGGTAATTATGCCACTTTCCAGACAATGTTCGTGGCTCAAACCATTACCGATTTTAATACCTCATTAACCGGATTTCCATACGACAGACTGCCGGCGAATACAACTAAACAAGTTCAAACAGGTTTGGATCAGGCATAAAATTTGACTGGAGAGCTACCGACAATCACAGGCTTCTTCTCGGTGTTGATGCCAACATTACAAATCTCAAGTCTACGCAGTATACCGCTATTGTAACCCCGACTGCACTTCCTGGCGTAGCCGACCCGTTCGATAACATCAAGGAAAAGAATCTTGCTGTGTTCCTGCAGGATGAATGGAAGATCACCGAGAAGCTTACAGCCCTGCTTTCCGGCCGGTATGACTGGAGCGGCATTGATGCAAAACAACTCATCTACGATAATGCGCTTGTAGCAGGTACAGCGACAACAACAGTAGATATCAAGAACCCTTCTGTTGACGCTATAAACCCACGTATCGCGTTAAATTACAAAGCTGCTGATGACATGTCATTCCGCGCTTCATGGGGCAAAAGTTTCCGTGCTCCTACTCTCGCTGAACGATTTGTACGAGATGCCGGTCTTTTTGTAGGTAATCCAAACCCAGCACTTGACAAAGAGACTATGACTGCCTATGAAGCTGGTGTCTTCAAGCAATTCAGTGACAAGGTGTCTCTTGATGTTGCTGCCTACCTCAATGATTATGAAGATCTGATTGAGTCAAGAAATATTAATCCTACAGGCTGGCCAATCGTTTTTCAATATCAGAATATAGCTAAAGCAAGGATCTGGGGTATTGAAACAAACCTTAACATCAGGCCTGGTACTGACTGGAACCTCAATCTTGCATACAGCTACATGAATGCAAAGAATAAAACCAATGATGCCGCATCAGCTCTTGCTGGCAGTCAGAATCCGGACCCGGAATGGCTTCAATACCGTCCTGAACATACTGCATCTGCAGGAGCAACATGGAAAACGAGCAGCAAGCTCTCACTGAACCTGAACGGACGCTATCTCAGCAAGTACAAGGCTGTCAGTTCCTATCCGAATCCTGCAGGAGACAACTATCCTGGCGGATTCATCATACTCAACACCGGCCTGAAATGCCAGGTTGATAAAAACTCGGTTCTGAGCCTCCTCTGCCGCAACATAGGCAATGTACAGTATGAAGAAGCCGAGTGGTTCCGTGCTCCAGGAAGAAGCTATGTTGCCGGAATGGATTTCACTTTTTAGGTTATAAGTGAAACTGTTCAGCAACAAATCATGATAACGCCAAGCCAGCCCCTGAAACATAAGGGGCTGGCCCTTTTTTAATCGTTAGTTTACATCAGGGGATTTTATTACATTTTGCAATCCTTTTAAAACAACAAACAAACGCACATCTTTTGTAATTCTATGCACGATAAAATCAGAATTGCCGCTATTGTCGGGATGGAACAATGCAATCAGCGGGTATGGCGCGAGGTGACCTCTAAAATTGCCGATTATGCCGAATTAACCCAATGGACCGACCAGGATCTCGAACATCAAAATCCCGAAGCCGCCGAAGCCATCCACAATGCCGACTGTATTTTTACCACACTGATCCAGTTCAAGGGACAGGCTGACTGGCTGCAGGAGCAGGTCGACAAGTCGAAGGTAAAGGTTGTTTTTGCCTACGAGTCGATGCCGGAAGTGATGCAGATGACAAAAATTGGCAATTATGTGGTTTCGGGCGACGGAAGCGGTATGCCCGATATTGTCAAGAAAGTTGCGAAAATGCTGGTGAAGGGACGTGACGAGGATGCGCTCTACGGCTATATGAAGCTGCTGAAAATCATGCGCACCATGCTGCCGCTGATCCCGAAAAAGGCAAAGGATTTCAAGAACTGGATGCAGGTTTATACCTACTGGATGAACCCCACCACCGAGAATCTGGCTTCGATGTTCAACTACATCATGGCAGAATACTTCGAGGTTGGCGTCAAGGTTGAAAAGGTACAGGAGGTACCCACCATGGGTTTCTACCATCCTGATGCACCAGAATACCTCAAAGATCTGCACCATTACGAAAAATGGCTCCACAAGCACGACCGAAACGCGACAAAAAAGCGCAACATCGGTCTGCTCTTCTTCCGCAAGCATCTTCTTCAGGAAAAAGAATATATCGACAATACCATCCGAGCCATTGCGGCCAAGGGACTCAATCCCCTGCCGGTCTTTGTCATGGGTGTTGAAGGTCACGTTGCCGCCAGAGAGTGGTTTACGCATAACAACATCGACATGCTGGTCAACATGATGGGCTTCGGCTTTGTGGGTGGCCCCGCAGGCGCAACTACACCAGGGGCATCATCAGCCGCAAGAGAGGAGATTCTCGGCAAAATCAATGCGCCTTATGTGGTTTCACAGCCGCTCTTTATTCAGGATTTTGCCTCCTGGAAGTCGCAGGGGGTTATACCACTGCAATCGGCCATGACCTATTCGCTTCCTGAAATGGACGGCGCTGTCTGCCCGGTAGTGCTCGGCGCGATCAAGGATGGACGCCTGCAGACGGTTCCTGATCGTCTGGAGCGACTTGCCGGACTTGCCAAAAAGTTTTCAGAGCTGCGCCAGGTTCCCAACAAGGATAAAAAAGTTGCTCTGGTGGTTTATGACTATCCTCCAGGCATGGGCAAAAAGGCCAGCGCTGCACTGCTTGATGTCCCAAAAAGCATTTATAATATTATCCAGACGCTTCGCGCTGAAGGGTACAACGTCGGTGAGTTGCCTGAATCCCCGGAAGCCCTGCTTTCAATGCTCGACAAAGCCACCGATTACGAAATTCAGGCGCACGAACAGGAGTGCTTTGCCATAGACCGTGAACAGTTCAACAGCATCACCAGCACCAGAGAACGCGAGCGCATTGAGGGACGCTGGAGCGGCTTCCCCGGAGAAATCGCCCCGATCAAACCTGACAAACTCTTTATCGGCGGCATCACTCTCGGCAATATCTTTATCGGCGTACAGCCTCGTCTTGGTATTCAGGGTGATCCGATGCGCCTGCTCTTTGACAAAGAGAACACTCCGCACCATCAGTATATCGCTTTCTACCGCTGGATCAGTCGCGTCTTTGGCGCCAACGCCCTGGTACACGTCGGTATGCACGGTACGGCTGAATGGATGCCCGGTCTGCAGCTTGGCGTCACCGGCGATTGCTGGTCGGATGCACTGCTCGGCGAAGTGCCCCATTTCTATATCTACCCGATCAATAACCCGAGCGAGGCCAACATTGCCAAACGACGCGGCTACGCCACCATGATTTCGCACAACATTCCTCCCCTGGCAAGAGCTGGTCTCTACAAGGAGCTGCCTGCCTTCAAGGAGATGCTGAACGATTATCGCGAACGCGGGCTTGAAACGACGGCAGATGCAGAGACAGAAGAGGTCATTATCACCAAAGCACAGCAGCTCAACCTGACCGACGACTGTCCGCGCGTTCAGGGAGAAGACTTCCAGGACTATATCAGTCGCCTCTACACCTATATGATGGAGCTGGAGGGACGTCTGATTTCCAACTCGCTGCACGTTTTTGGCGAAACACCGAAGCTTGAAACCCAGGTAACAACCATCACCGAATATCTTAAGGTGCGCGGCAATGAAAGGTCGCTGCCATCGATCATCATGCAGGCCATCGGTGAAGACCAAACCTATGGCGATTACGCCTCGCTTGCCACCCGTGCCCGAAAGGGTGAACAGGTTGCTCTCAAGGCTCGTGAAACGGTGGACGAGCATACCAGAGCGTTTATCGAAAAGAGCATTTTCGGCCATACCAATCCGACAACCGTCTTCAACCAGATGACCGGCGGCGTAAAGGCAACTTCGGAGATGGCAGAGGCTATCAACAGTGCACTGCAGGACGGCCTGGCCCTGAAAAAAGCCCTTGAAGACAACCGCAATGAGATGAAAGGGTTTCTGAGAGCCCTCTGCGGAGAGTACATTCCTTCAGGTTCAGGCGGTGATCTTGTGCGCGACGGCGCGGGCATTCTGCCGACCGGACGCAACATTCACGCCATCGACCCTTGGCGCATTCCTTCTGAACTTGCCTTCAAGCGCGGCAAACAGATTGCCGAGAGCATTCTCAACCGCCACACTGAAGAGAATAACGGCGAGTATCCGGAGACAATCGCACAGGTACTCTGGGGACTTGATACCATCAAGAGCAAGGGCGAAGCGGTTGCCGTCATCATTCACCTTATGGGCGCAGAGCCCGCTTATGACGCCCAGGGCAAAATCAGCCACTACCGTCTGGTTCCGCTTGAAAAGCTTGGACGCCCGAGAATTGACGTGCTGATCCAGATCAGCTCAATTTTCCGCGACACCTTCGGCGTGCTTGTTGACCATCTCGACAAACTGGTCAAGGATGCCGCAAGAGCAATGGAGCCTTATGAGATGAACCACATTAAAAAACATGTTGACGCCGCTTTGAAAGATGGCAAGGATTTCGAGAGCGCCACATCGCGCCTCTTCACCCAGGCTCCCGGCGCTTATGGCTCACAGGTCGAAGAGCTCGTCGAAGATTCCGCATGGGAATCGGAGGAAGATCTTGACAACATGTTTATCAAGCGCACCGGTTTCGCTTATGGCGGCAACCGCTATGGCGACCAGCAGACGGATATTCTGAAAGGGCTTCTCAGCACCGTTGATCGTGTGGTGCAGCAAGTTGACTCGGCTGAGTTTGGTATTACCGACATTGACCGCTACTTCTCCTCATCGGGAGCGCTGCAGCTTTCAGCACGCCGCCGTAACCCGAAAGGTGACAACGTCAAACTGAACTACGTCGAAACCTTTACGGCTGATGTGAAAATTGACGATGCCGACAAGGCACTGAAGGTGGAGTTCCGCAGCAAACTGCTCAACCCGAAATGGTTTGAGACCATGCTTGACCAGGGGCACAGTGGTGCCGCCGAAATCAGCAACCGCTTTACCTACATGCTTGGCTGGGATGCCGTCACCAAGGGCGTTGACGACTGGGTCTACAAAGAGGCGGCTGAAACCTACGCCATGGACCCAAAAATGCGTGAACGACTCATGAAGGTAAATCCAAAAGCATTCAAGAACATTGTCGGCCGTATGCTCGAAGCAAGTGGACGAGGCATGTGGAGCGCTGACCCTGACATGATCGAAAAACTGCAGGAGATCTATTCCGACCTTGAAGACCGCCTTGAGGGAATTGAGGTTTAACTGACTTTTTAGCTTATAGTTCCAAACTCAAAAAAGCACGGCTCACTCCTGTGCTTTTTTTTGCTCCAATTGACAAGAGTCGCCACGGTTTCCTTTTTGCTTATTCGTTTGGTATATTCCACAAAATGTTTACCTGTGGACATCGATAAATGCATTTTTCCCAACCATCAGAAAGTAGATTCACGGTTCAACTATACCGGACGGTTCAGTACGAAATAAAGATTACTGAAGGTCATCAAGTGTTATAGACTGATTACAAACTTATGCATTTTGTGTTCCTTACTATGGAGGCCACCAACAACAGCGCACTCAAGGCTGCTGCTGGTGAGTTGAACAGAAAGTTCAACGTCGGCCTGGATGTTTCGGTCTTCAGCCTTGGCCTCCATAACAGTAAACAACTCTGGGAAACGCTTGAACAGACTCTTCCCAAGGCTGATTTTGTCTTCGGTTCGATGCTGTTCAGCGAAGAGATTGTTCGACCGCTGGAGAAGTTGCTTGAAGGGTTGAGCTGCCCGGTCTGCATGATCACCAGCAACCCGGCCCTCATCACCCAGACAAGAATTGGAAAGTTTTCACTCCGCAAGCCCGTAAAAGAAGACACAAAGGAGACGAATGTCTTCAAGCAATGGGCAGCAAAATTGATGCCCAAACAGAGCCACGGCGAGAGTCAACGACAACTTGCCATGGTGCGAAGTGTCAGCAAGGTGATGAAGTACATTCCCGGCAAAGCACGCGATATCCACACCTTCATTGCTGCACACCAGTTCTGGCTCAACGGTTCACAGGAAAACATGGAACGTTTTCTTTCTCTGCTTGTTGATCGCTACGTTCCCGGCTGGAAAGGAAAACTGCCCCAGGAAGACCCTCTCTTTTATCCCGATGCTGCCATCTACCACCCCGAAGCTCCAGAACCCTTTTTTTCCGCACAACAGTTTCTTGAGTGGCAGCGAAAAAACAAGTTGAAACTGAAAAACGGAGAGGTGATCATTCTTGCCATGCGCTCAACCGTGCTCGGCAAAAACATGGATCACCTGAACTATCTCGTTCATGCGTTTGAATCTAAAGGAATAAAAAGCTGTATCGCCTACAGTGGCGGCCTCGATTTCAGGCCTGCGCTTCAGCGATTTTTTGATCCCCGCACTCCCGGCTCGCTGAAGCCTTCACTCTTGATCAATTCCACAGGCTTTTCACTGGTCGGCGGCCCTGCGGAAAACAAGGCCCCCGAGGCGGTTGTCGTCCTGAAAAAGCTTGATATTCCCTGCCTCAATCTTATTCCACTCTCCTTTCAGCCTGTTGAGCAGTGGCGTGAAAGCAATCTCGGCCTCACACCACTCCAGACGGCACTGAGTGTAGCCGTCACCGAACTAGACGGCTCCATTGAACCGCTGATTTACGCTGGCACCGAGATGGGAAGCGATCGGACCATTCCACTTGAGGAGGAGATTCGGATCATTACCGGTCGGGTCGAGCGACTCCTGAGATTGCAGGAGAAAAATCCTGCCGACAAAAAAATTGCCATTATTCTCTTTAATTTTCCACCCAATCTCGGCAATGCGGGAACGGCGGCATACCTTAATGTTTTCGAGAGCCTTCACCGCCTCCTGAAGGAGATGAGCACCGCCGGGTACCAGGTTGAAGTACCGGAGACA
>CAJAAV010000260.1 GCA_903937835.1 uncultured Chlorobiaceae bacterium
ACATGCCATGATTTCCCGGAGGTACGATTCGCTATTACTCAAGGCAGGAGCCGTATGCGGTAGTTCCGCACGTACGGATCTGTGCGGGGGGTGTCAGGTAACTGGCATTCCTACCGCAACAAGGTTATTGACTGGTTTTTAGAATTATCGAAAGGGTTGCGGCAAAAATTACAAACTGAAATCTACAGAATGGAGGAGCGACAAACGATGAAATACGTTACCAGTTTTGAGCGTGATGCCAAGGAAGAGGGCATTGTGATAGGCAAGGAGCTTGGGGTTGTGGAGGGCATAGAAATAGGCCGGATTGAGGTAGCTCGCAAGCTCATGGCAAATGGGTTCAGTGCGGAACAGGCAGCAAGTATTGCTGATGTGTCGGTTGGATTGCTGCAATTGTCTTGAGCCTTGATCCTCTCGATTGGCTGCTCCCGGTTCCCCATGTGCCGGGGGTATCTCGCTTGGAGAAAGCTTGAGGAGAGCGTTCAGAAGCGCCGGGAAGCGATGATGGCCGATCACAAGAAAGCACATCCGCCGGTGCTGCTCACCATGATTGATGGCCAGCCGGTCTCAATGATCACCGCAGTGGATGATATTATCCTGAAGGCGGAGGCGGCAGTGTTGCTGTGTGTCGCTGAGGAGGCTGTGGTTGAGTAGGGTCGGCTCTGCGGTGTTGTGCCATCTCGGGGTGGAGATTATGAACGACGTATTCCTTTGATTGCCCTACCGAACAGAACGTTGTTGCCTTCCCCTGCAAACTCTCGCGTAACACGAAAAACGTCATTTACCCCCAATTTTTTGCAAACATTTTAATATGTTTGAGACAATCCTCGTGATCAAAACTCGCCAGAGAGTCAACCTGCTCGCAAGGCTCTATAGCATCAACACTTCAACGTATCTGCATCATGGCAAAAACAATGGTATTCATCGACAGTCGGGTCAACGATCTTGATCTGTTGGTTTCGCAATTTGACGCAGGCACAGAATATCGTGTGCTTGATGCTACTTCTGACGGTTTGCTCCAGATGCAAGAGTCGCTTGCTGGCAAAAACGACTACAGCTCGATACAAATTATATCGCACGGCGCTCCAGGTACGATTACTATTGGCAGTACGATGCTGGATGCTGGTACGCTGACGGCATATACTGAAACGCTTTCGCAGATTGGTTCATCGTTGTCGTCAACGGGCGATATTTTGCTGTACGGATGCAATGTTGGTGCTGTTGATGAAGAACGTGCATTTATTGAGTCGCTTGCGCGGTTGACGCAGGCGGATGTTGCGGCTTCGGATGATGTTACCGGAGCGACGGCGCTTGGTGGTGACTGGGTGCTGGAGGTGGAGAACGGAAATGTAGAGAGCGCGGTTGGAACTATTGATAACGCTCAAAATTACCCTTACACTTTAGGGAGTGCAACGTATTCAAGTGTTCGAGATCATCTTGATCAATTTATAAATATTGATTTTAGCAAAATACCTGCAGATGATTTAGTCGCTATAACACCACTACAAGCCATCCTTCTTAAAAAGAATAATATCGTTGATAGTGATATTAATGTATATAATTTTTTATATGCC
>CAJAAV010000261.1 GCA_903937835.1 uncultured Chlorobiaceae bacterium
GTCCAACGGGGGAGTTCCAAAATCCTCACTTTTGAGTATTGCAGTTCTTTCTTCAATACTTGCAACCGGGTTGCCAGCATACGCCATTGATTCTGGCGCATTGCCTGCCGGTGGGCAGATAACTGCCGGTGCAGGAAGTATCGGTTCCAGCGGCTCCCGGATGACGGTGAACCAGTCGAGCCAGCAGATGATTGCCAACTGGAGCAGCTTCAATATCGGTACTGATGCAAGTGTCCAATTTATACAGCCCAATGTTTCGGCGACAGTGCTTAACCGAATTGCTGACCAGAATCCCTCTCAGATACTTGGATCGCTTTCTGCAAACGGCAAGGTTTTTCTCTTGAACCAGTCCGGTATTATTTTCGGCAAGAATGCTCGTGTGGATGTCGGTGGTCTTGTTGCCTCATCGCTGAATATGCTTGACAGCGATTTTCTTGCTGCAAAATACAAGTTCTTTACCTCTGGCAATGCCGGAAAAGTTCTGAATCAGGGTAGTATCATTGTTGCTCCGGGTGGAGTGGTAGCGCTGATCGCTCCAAAAGTCACCAACGAAGGCACCATTACGGCCAAAAGTGGGAGTGCGGCTCTTGGAGCTGGCAATAAAGTTTCGGTTGATTTTACAGGGGACGGGCTGATCACCCTGACGGTTGATGAAGGCGCTATTGATGCGCTTGTGGAAAACCAGGGTCTTGTCAAGGCTGACGGAGGGCTGGTGGTCATGACAGCCAGTGCGGCTGATGCGCTTTCACAATCGACGGTAAACAACAGCGGGATTATTGAGGCGAACTCTTTGCAGCAAAGAGGCGGGCGCATCCTGCTTGATGCTGTTGGTGGAATGACGACGGTATCCGGGACGCTGGATGCCTCCTCGACGGATGGCAAGGGTGGACAAGTTGTGGCAACGGGTGACCGTGTTCTGGTGAAAGATGGTGCTCATCTGACTGCCTCCGGAGCAACAGGTGGCGGGGAAGTGCTGGTTGGTGGTAACTGGCAGGGGAAGGACACCTCCATTCACCAGGCGACGGGAACTATCGTTGAGCCGGGCGCGCTGCTTGAAGCCAATGCTACCGATACCGGCAATGGCGGCACCGTAGTGGCCTGGTCGGATGTTACCAATCCGCTTTCAGTTACAAGGGCTTATGGAACGTTTGAGGCGAAGGGTGGGCCTAATGGCGGTGATGGTGGACGGATTGAGACTTCGGGGCATTGGCTGGATGTGGCGGGATCTCAGGGCGGAGCTTCTGCGGCGCATGGGCAGGGTGGCTTATGGTTGTTTGATCCTTATAATGTGACGATTTCTGATACGATTTTAGTTGATTTACCTGCTGACAGTTGGAGTCTAGTAGTGAATCCAGGCGATCCATCTTTTTGGACACCTGTTTCAGGCTCGAATATTTCTGTCTTTTCTATTTTAGGTAAGTTGGGGGGCGGCACTCATGTTACGGTTGAAACAAGTGGATCCGTAAGTGCTGGTGGTGAACTCGGGATAATCGATGTTCAAACAGATATCATTCTTGCGAGCACCAGCCCGCTTACCGCTACTCTTACGTTAAGAGCGGATAACTCTATCCAGCTTAATAATTTTACAATCGGCTGCATTGATTCTGCTCGATTAAATTTGGAATTGGTTACTCTAGGCACTGTTTCGGGTACTGGCAATATTAGTGGGTATGGTGACACCATATTTGATATTGGAGCTGATAGTACCTATGAAGGACAAATTGGTGGTTCTGGAAGGACGCTGACCAAGGAAGGCACAGGAACACTGACGCTGACGGCCACAAATAATTTTACAGGAACGACGACGATTAATGCCGGTGCGATAAGTGTATCAGGCGCCACCGCTGCACTTGGTGGTACGGCGGATGGTGGTGCTGCCGTAACGGTTGCCAGTGGTGCGGCGCTGGAACTTAAAAACAATGTATCGATAGACAATATTCTGAATTTACAGGGTACTCTGAGCAGCGTCAGTGGTGATGTCAGTGGTGACAATAATACCTATGGAGGCCCTATTTCCCTTTCCGGGTCGCCCACAATTAACGCTGATTCAGGAACAACGCTCACCGTGAGTTTTTATGTTGATGGGGATGGTAATTCAAATGGTGACCTTTGGGTATCTGGAAGTGGAACGGTGGTTTTTGATGGTGTAATAGGTGCCGAAACTCGAATTGCTTCTTTTAAGGGAGATGCGCAGACGATACTGGAGATAAACGGTGGTTTCCTGAAAACTATAGGAACCCAGACTTTTAACGGCCCAACGACTTTTGGTAATGTTGGCGGAACTCAACTTATAACTACCAATAGCGATATCACTACAGGAGCTACTGGTGGTCAAGTGACTTCCACTGCTGGATTGTTGACGCTGAATGCCGGTATGGGCGATATTGCGTTCGATAATCCATCGAATGACTTTTCAACACTGGAGGTGACGAGTGCAGGTAACATCACCCTGATTGATAAAAATGCGCTCACACTCTCAGGTATAATTGCAACAGGAACGGTGGTCCATGTTGAGACCCTGACTGATGATCTGACGGTTGAAGGTAATGTAACTAATGGCAACTTTAGTATTGGCAATGATGTTTCTGTTACGTTAAGAGCGAATCAGAATATCATACTCAACCAGAATATTTCTAATACCTCTTTATATAAATTAAATCTTGAATTTGACGCAGTTAATGGCGGTGTTTCGGGTACTGGCAATATTAGCGGTAAGGGTGATACCATATTCAATGTGGGCGGGGGTGTTGGCAGCATCTATGAAGGGACAATTAGTAATGGATTGAGCATTGTTGTAAGGACGTTTACCAAGGACGGCAGTGGTGAGCAGATATTACGGCCATTGTCAAGTAACAATTATACTGGCAGGACGACTGTTTCTGCGGGCACGTTGATACTTGGAGCTTCTGATGTTATTCCGAATATTAGCAATCTCGTTGTCGACGGTAGTGGTGTTTTCGATATTGGAACTTACAATAATACCGTTTCCACCGTTACTCTTAATGGTACCGGATCAATCATTGGCAGCGGTGGAAAACTTGCCAGCTCCAGCTACACAATTGACAGCGATGGAGACACATCCATTTCTGCCATACTCAGTGACTTCGCCGTAGTTACTTCCAGTACTTTGGACAAGTATAAAACCGGAACTCTGACGTTGTCTGGTGCGAATACGTATACCGGTGTGACGACGATCAATGGTGGCACAATCTCGATAGCTGCTGATAGTGGTTTAGGAGCTGTATCCACTCTGGTAACAGGGCAACTGGTATTAAATGATGGAACACTGGAGACGACAGGAAGTTTCACGTTGTCGTCAAATCGTGGTATCTACCTCAACATGGGATCAGGCACGTTCAGCACTGCAGACGGGACAACTCTGACCTGTGACGGAGTCATTGAGGGCTCAGGCGGTCTGACGAAGGTTGGCGCGGGCACGCTGACACTGTCGGGCGTGAATACCTATGATGGAGCGACAACGATTAAAAATGGCGCACTCAAGATAACAAATGCAAGCGCCCTCGGTTCTACAAACGGGAATACCATTGTGGAACTTGATGCGGCACTGGAACTGTATTCGTCAACAGCTCTCACGATTGCTGCTGAATCGTTG
The DNA here is from genome assembly GCA_903937835.1 of uncultured Chlorobiaceae bacterium. GTDB lineage: Bacteria > Bacteroidota > Chlorobiia > Chlorobiales > Chlorobiaceae > Chlorobium. The sequence continues at coordinate 3,614 of CAJAAV010000261.1, forward strand.
AGTTTATCAGGTACTGGTATCTCTGGCAGAGGTGCGTTGCGCAATACTGCCGGTGCAAACAATTATTTAGGTGACATTACTCTTAATGCAGGCTCCAGTATTAACTCTGATTCTGGTATTATTACCCTTGGGGCTATTGATGGTAATTTTGATCTCGTTATCAATAGTGCTGCAGGTGTTATTCTGACAAGTAAAGTAGGTAACATCATTTCTTTGGGTTCATTAAGCACTGTTTTAGGAACTAAATTGTTATTAAACGGCGGCTCGGTGAAGACCACCGGCACGCAGACGTATGGCGATGCGGTGACTTTGGGAGCTGCGACAACCGTTGAGAGTTCAGGAGTTGGCCCTCTTGGCGATATCACGTTTGATGTGGCGTTGGACGGCGGTTATAGCCTGACGGTGAATACTGGCGGGATGACGACGTTCGACGGAGCCGTTGGAGGCACGACACGGCTGACGAA
>CAJAAV010000262.1 GCA_903937835.1 uncultured Chlorobiaceae bacterium
ACCGAAAACCGCACGGTTACGGGCCCATCAATCCGGCAAATTTTTCACCCTATCCCAAGAACCCTGTCATTGCCCGTTTTTTTCGTGAAATCGGACGCGCTGACGAACTTGGTTCCGGAATGAGAAAGTTGAAAAAATACGGTAAAGCTTACGGGGGAAGTGATCCGGAAATGATTGAAGGTGACATTTTCCGGATAATTGTCAAATGCCCGGATTTTGAGACCAGTCCTGCTGAAAAAGTGGCGGGGAGAGAGCATACCCTTACAGTCGCCCCTACAGTGGGGACGCTGCTTGCCTTGCTGCAGAAAAACGGAGAGTGCAGCAGTATGGATATCCGCAAGGCATTAGGCCTGAAAGACCGGTCACATATACATAAAAACTTCTTGCAGCCAGCCTTGGTGGCTGGTTACATTGAAATGACCCTCTCTGAAAAACCAAACAGCCGGTTACAGAAATATCGTCTCACTGAAAAAGGATTCAACATCTTGCAATCACTTGAGCTGAAATACATGAAAGCACTCAACGTAGAGGCGAAAGTGCTGTAAGCCCTCTCACATTTCAGCCTTAAAAAATTAAACAAACTCAATGGCTCATAAACTTTCGTTGTCGTGGTTAGAAAACTTCCTTGAAGAGGCGTGCGAATCGCTGCGCGGGAATATGGACGCTTCGGAGTTCAAGGAGTATGGGAAGGGGCGGAGCTGAAACGGTTCGACATTGTTATTGCCAATCCGCCCTTTTCGCAGAACTATTCCACCGACAGCATGAAGCATAAAGTTAAACGATCGCTACCAATTCTGGATGCCCACCAAGGGCAAAGCGGATTTCATGTTTGTTCAGCATATCATCAGCACGCTCAAATCCACCGGGCGTATGGTGGTGATTATGCCGCACGGTGTTCTTTTCCGTGGTGGTGAAGAGCGTAAAATGCGGGAGTGGATGATCAGGCGCGGCTACCTTGAAGCGGTTATCGGTCTGCCGCCAGCCCTGTTTTACGGTAACCGGCATTCCTGCCTCCATTCTCATTATCAACCGAGCTGGTGCCGCTACCCGCAAGGAGGTACTCGTTATCAATGCCGACCACGAATACAAAGAGGGCAAGGTGCAGAACACCCTGTGCTCCGAAGATATCGAGAAGATAGCTTATGTCTATCGGAACAGGTGGTACCTCCGCTCAAGCCTCGAAAACCTCTGGGAGAAATATCATCAGCCATTGCACAGTATTTTGAAAGAACGGGATGCTGCGAGTGTTGAGCTGGCAGGGTATTTGATGGAGTTGGGGTATGAGTGAACAACGCAATATCAAATATGTCAAAAAGTGGTATCTCTTTTATAATCAAACAGATATAAAAAGCCAACAGCTTGTTGGCCAATTACCGTGAGGACACAACATTGCCATCATTTTCAAATGCCAGGAGAGCAAAGAAGCGTTCTCTTTTGTTCAGCAGGCTTTGTGCTGAAAAAAGGGGATTGTGCGGTGCAGGTTCAGGGGTGACGTTTTTTTTACTGATGTATTTTGATGGGCTGAACTTGTTTGTTATAATGAATACTGCCCTTGTTCTGACAAGACAAATGCCGTTGCTGGGTGGTAATCAGTGTTTTTTACTGGTCAATAAGCGCTTCACAAGAACTGATTCCGTAATAAAAAAAGGCCAGATATCAATGCATCAGGCTTGGATGACTGGAGCTTACGGAGCGACTTGTTATTGACCGCTTAATACTGATGGCAGAAAGAGCATGCATCAATTGAAATAGCTTTTTTAGTGAACGGTAGACAACGAAATTATGACTTTGACAGATATTCTTCCCCTTGTCCGACAGTTACGGACACTTGACAAACTCAGACTGATTAGGATAATAGCGGAACAGCTTGATACGGATGAAAATATCTCTCCGCTGGAACCCGGTAAGATTTACGATATGCCTACACCGTACCATACTTATGGAGTAGCAGAAATATTGATGAATAAGCTTGAAGTAACTGATACGGATAATAAAACATTTTGAAATTCAGATACTCTGTCAGCGATCCGTCGCAAAATGAATATGACAGTCTGCCTCGTCTGACATTTTCTCTTCGTTGTAACAATCGGCAGGCTGAGGTTGTCGGTCTGGTTGACAGCGGCGCAACGGTCAATGTGCTTCCGTATGAAGCAGGTGTTCGGCTTGGGCAAATATGGGATTACCGGAAAGCAAATATTCGGCTGTCCGGTAATCTGGGGAATTTTCCGGCAATGCCGGTGGTTACGGTAGCAAAAATTGGAGATTTTGAACCTGTACGTCTTGTTTTTGCATGGGTTAAGACAGATGTTCCCCTGATTCTCGGACAAACAAATTTTTTTATGGAATTCGATGTCTGCTTTTACCGCTCGAAGTCAGAGTTTGAAATCATGCCGAAGTTATTGTAGTCTCGTGAACTCCAACCCATCTGTTACTCTTGATTTTGCAGGTGCGGATACTGCGAGCTGTTGAAAAATGGCGATATAACAGAAACATGCGAGATACTCAAGCGCTCCCCACCCAAGCACTCATTTCAGCCTAAAAAAACAAAACCCCCAATGGCTCATAAACTTTCACTGTCGTAGTTAGAAAACTTCCTTGAAGAGGCCTGCGAATCGCTGCGCGGGAACATGGATGCTTCGGAGTTCAAGGAGTATGTCATTGCCA